>JBGSRB010000481.1:0-11434 GCA_041737735.1 Anaerolineae bacterium
TGCCGTGTCATCGCGTGGTGGGCAAAAGCGGCGCGCTCACGGGTTATAAGTGGGGCGTGGCGCGCAAGCAGCATTTGCTCGACGCCGAAGCTGAAAGCGCCAGCGCAGCCGAAGCCTAAACCAGCATATCGAACGCGCGCAGCATCGACGTGAGCGTCTCCATGGGCAAGCCGATCACGTTGGTATGACTGCCGTCGGTGCTTGCGACCGGATGAAAGGCTTCATGCTGAATCGCATAGCCGCCCGCTTTATCGAACGGATCGCCCGTCGCAATGTACGCGCTGATCTCGTCGTCGGTATAGTCGCGCATGATCACTTGCGTGACCGTCAAGCGCGTGTCGATCTGCCCGCTGGCGGTCGCCAGCACCGTGATCGCCGTACACACTTCATGCTGATCAGCGCGTAGGCGTTCGAGCATGACGCGCGCTTCGGCGTCGTCGGCGGGCTTGCCCAACACATCGCCGCGATGCACCACCGTCGTATCAGCGGCGATTACCAGCGCATCACCCTCAAGTTGCTGCGCGACGGCGTGCGCTTTCTCACGACTGAGGCGCTGCACATAATCATGCGCGCTTTCGTCGGCGCGCTGCGTCTCGTCAATGTCCGACTTGATCACGTCGAAGTTCACGCCCAAGCCCGTCAGCAGTTCACGGCGGCGTGGCGATCCCGAAGCTAAAATCACGCGCCTTGCGTCGGTGGGCGCGTGATCGAGTTTCAGCCAGCGGCGTAACGGCTGCGGCACGCGCTTTTGACTTTCACGCGATAGCGCCAGCGTGACACCCAACGCCACCAGCGTATTGGTCAGCAGGAAGAACAAGCCTTCTTCCAGCGGCAGCCGCCCGCCGATCTGATAATCGACTGTTTTGCGCGGGTTGATCGTCCACGTGCCGGAATCGATAGCGAGACTATCGGCAACGCCCAGATACAGCGTCGCGGGGATGATGCCCAACGCCACCAAGCGCCGATGTTGGTAGAGAATATCGCCGCCGAACGCCACCTGAAACATGATCGGCAGCAGCGCCCATGCCAGCGTCAGATTGAGATAAGTGCGTTTGCGCGCGCCGCGTAGTAAGCCGATCACCGCGCCGAGCCAGATCGCGCCGAGCGCCGCCGTCACGCCCAAGCGGATCGCCAGCCCGTTCTTGGGCAGCATCTCATCGTGCGGAGCGTAGCGCGCCATCAGCATCATCCACGAGCCGGTGAGCAGGGTTTGCAGCACGAAAAAGCTGTATTCCTCAATCGGAACATAACCCAACACGAGTCCGGTCACGAGTTTGCGGTCATACCACCAGACGCGCGTGGCAACCAGATAATTATCCCACGGCGTCGTATACGCGACCGCGACCGCCACATGCCCTGCGATCACGGCGGCGGGGGGCAACCCGTCGAGCGCGGGCGGAAGTTTTTTGCCGCGTTTCGCCGCCCAATACCACAACGCGCTGACAGCCAGCAGCGGCACAACCACAAAGCGCGCGAGAAAACCGAAATAACGCATGTAGATTACGTCCTGTTTCGATGTGTAAATGCGCCGATCATTGTACTCAGCGGCGCGTGAATTTCCATGAGCGCCGCGTGTGAGTTTAAGGTGGGCATGTGTTGTCGGTCATTGTGGAGCGTTCAGCACACCGGCGTTCATGTCATTTTAATTTGACAATAAAACCGTCCAGACGGTATACTAAAATTATGAGCAAACACACCGATTCAAAACGTGACCTGATCGTTCAAACTGCGGCTGCCATTGTCATGGATGTTGGGGTGGGTCAGCTTACCCTAGATGCGGTGGCACAGCGCGCCGGAATCAGCAAAGGCGGTATGCTTTATCACTTCGCCACCAAAAACGCGCTGATCGTTGCCATGCTTGAAGCTTATATCGTGGCGTTTGAAGCCAGCATCACCCAGTTTATGGCACTTGATTCAAACCCGCGTGGGCGGTGGTTGCGCGCGTATGTACACGCCACTTTTACCGACTCAGTCCCCGAAGTTTCGCTGGCAGCCGCTGGACTGGCGGCATTGGCAACCAACCCTGAACTGCTGGATCGCTTACGCAATCAATGGTCGCTGTGGATGACACATGCGCTTGCGGATGGTGTTCCGCCCGCGACTGCGCGCATCGTCGTTGCGGCAACTGATGGCGCATGGTTCACGCAGATGGTTGGATCAGCTCTAGAAGATAATACTACTTTGCGTGACGCGCTGCTGGCTTTGATTGACGACCAGACCTAATCTGAACGCATAAAGGTAAAAATGATGGCGGAATACATCAGTAAGGCGCTAGGCGCATGGTTTCTTGGCTTTTTCCCGCTGGCAGAAATATACATCGCCGTGCCTGCCGCAGTTGCCACCGGACTTGATGACCTTTCGGTACTCGTATGGACGATTTTCGGTAATTTCACACCCGTACTGCTCGTGACCGCGCTCTACACCCAATTGATACGCATTCCTCGTGTGCGCGTCTGGTTTGAATGGCTTATTAATGAAAAGGCACAGGAACGCATCAACAAATATGGCGTGTGGTTTGTGCTGTTGATGACGCCGACGCTTGGTGTTTGGGCGATGTCCGTGACCGCCAAAGTGTTGCGTATGAACACGACCCGCTATGTGGCGGCGGCATTTATCAGCATCACCGTTTGGGCGGTTGTCATCCTGATTGCGCTGCGTGCTGGCATAAGCATAGCTAGCTGAGATAACCGCGCACGATCTCGACCAGTTGCCGCGCGCGATGCACAAAGGTATGTTCGTTCAACAGGCGCGCGCGCGCCGCATCGCCAATCGCGCGCCGTTCAGCATCGTGATCGAGCAGATAACGATAGCGATCCACCGCTTCAGCCGCCGACTCGACGATGATCACTTCGCGCCCCGGCTCAAACCATGTCTCAATGCCACTGTACGGGTTGCCGACAATACAGCAGCCCATCGCCGCCAGTTCAAACGGACGCGACGACGACGACGCGAACACGCCCGCATGTGCCGCCCGCGTGATGCACAGGTTGATCTTGCTGCGGCAGGCGTATTCGCGCAGCTTGCTAAAGCTCAGATAAGGCAGGCTGGACGCGCGACCGAGATCACCCAACTTCGTGCCGCGCACGGCGAAGCGCGCATCCGGCAGCGCGTGCGATGCCTGCGTGATCATCCCGTCGATCCATTCGCCGCGATATTCGCGCCCATGTCCGTAGAAGAACACGTCAATATCCTGCCGATCGACCGCTATCGGGCTGAACACCTGCGGATCAGCGCCGTAAAACAACGGATGCACCGCGCGCGCGCCCAACGCCAGCAGCGCCTCCGCGCCGCCCGCGCTGTTGCTGATGAACGCGGCATACTCGCTTAAATCCGCGCCCTGATAGATGCGAAAGCCCGACGCGAAGCCCTGCATATTGGGCAGGCTGGCAGGCACATCGCCATCATAGTAGAACACGGGCTTGTTGTGCTTGCGCTGCACCTCCGCCGCCACGCCCACCAGATGATTGAGCGGCGCGGTCAGCACGATGATCGCGTCAATGTCGGGTTCGCGCGTGAGCAGGCGATCTAAGTGGCGACTCCACAGCGGCGCGATCACATTTTGCGCCAGCGCGCGCACGGCTTGATCGCTGGTGCTTTCATCGTCGGTGGCGGGCGCGTTGGAAGTTGATCGCGGCAGCAGATCACGCAGCGTTTTATAGGCATCGCCCAACGCGCGCGCGGGATTCGGCGCCGCCCGCCACCACAGCGACTCGATGGCGGGTCCCTGATAGGGCGCGGCGATCACATCGACGCCGATCTCGTATAAGCCCTTCAGCAACTGCCACCATGCGGGCGTGGCACTGAAGGGCTGCGTTAAATCGAGCGATGAGACGATAAACAGTAGTTTCATGGGCGCGTTGTTGAATCCCCGCCGATCTCGATGTTCGCCAATTGTTCCAGCGCCTTGACCAGCGCGTGATTGCCTTCCGCGCCCAAACCGCGCGCTTGCAGCGTGCGATACAGGTTGAACACCATGCTCGTTCCCAACAGTGGCACGCCCATGTCGTCGGCGGCGTCGAGGATCAAGCGCACGTCTTTCTGCTGCAAGTCGATGGTGAAACCGGGACGCCAATCGCGCGCGATCACCTGCGTTCCGCGATTGCTCAGCATCCAACTGCCGGCGGCGCCACCTGCCACCGCATTGATCGTTTTCTCCAAGTCTAAGCCGCCCGCCTGCGCGAACAACAGCGCTTCGCCCACCGCCAGCATGTTGACCACCACCAGAATTTGATTGACCAACTTCACGGTTTGTCCCGCGCCGATCGCGCCCACATGCGTGATCGTTT
Source organism: Anaerolineae bacterium (assembly GCA_041737735.1). Taxonomy (GTDB): domain Bacteria; phylum Chloroflexota; class Anaerolineae; order Aggregatilineales; family Phototrophicaceae; genus Flexifilum. The sequence goes on from JBGSRB010000481.1 coordinate 4,287, forward strand.
TGCCCATCGCCTGAAATGCGGGCATGGCACGCTCGACGTGTTCAGCTTCGCCGCCGATCATGATACTGAGTGTGCCTTTCGCCGCGCCTTCGCTGCCCCCACTGATCGGCGCGTCGAGCATGGCGACATCTTTTTCCGCCAAGCGCGCGGCGATCGTGCGCGTGACCTGCGGGCTGATCGTACTCATATCGATCACCAGCGAACCCGCGCGCGCCCCGTGGAGCACGCCATCGTCGCCTAAAATCACCGCTTCTACATCGGGCGTGTCGCTGACACACGTGATGATGATGTCACATGTGCGCGCCACCTCGGCGGGGGATGTAGCGGCGGTCGCGCCCATGTTCACCAAGTCGTCCATACGTGCCGCCGTGCGATTCCAAACCGTAAGGTCAAAGCCCGCGTTGATCAGGTTGCGCGTCATGCCGCGCCCCATGATGCCCAAGCCGATAAAGCCGATGCGTTCGCTCATGATCATTTATCCCTATGCTGTAATCATGGCTGAGAACTTAACGCAAATGCGCGCGGGCGGCAATCCTACCGATCAGGTCTTTTGCGTCAAAAACCGATCACGCCACGTATAATGACTTGAGTTCAGCGCACCATTGAGGAACAAACCCACATGGCAGTCGAAACACTTCAGGGCTTATCCACGCAGGAAGCGGCAGCGCGCCGCGCGCAGGGGCAGGGCAACGACGCGAAAATCAGCACCAGCCGATCTTATGCCGAAATCATTCGCGGCAACGTCTTTAACTTCTTCAACATGATTCTGTTCAGCATCGGCGCGGTGATGATCGGCATCGGGCGCGTGGGCGACGCCGTGACCAGCGTCGGCTTGATTTTCGTCAACGTGATCATCGGCATGGTGCAGGAAGTGCGCGCCAAGCAGCAGTTGGATCAGATCGCGCTGCTGACGCGCCCGCGCGTGAACGCCCTGCGCGATGGCGCGGAACAAGCGCTCGATCCAGCGCAACTGGTGATCGGGGATGTGATCATCCTGCGCCCCGGCGATCAGATCGTGGTCGATGGCGTGCTGCGTCAGGGCGAAGTCGAAGCCGACGAAGCGCTGCTGACGGGCGAAACCGATCTGGTCAAGAAGCGCCCCGGCGATAATCTGCTGTCGGGCAGTTTCGTGGTGGCGGGTTCGGGCTACATGGAGGCGATCCAAGTCGGTGCGGAGAGCTACGCCAATAAGCTGACCGCCAGCGCGCGTCAATTCACGGTGGCGCACACGCCCTTGCAGCGCGAAATCAACTTTATTCTGCGCCTGCTCATGCTGCTGGCGGGCTTCTTGGGCATCCTATTCGTGATCTCGTTTGCGCTGGCATCGACGCCGTTTGTGCGGCAGGTGCAGGCGGCGGCGATCATCGCCGGCTTGATCCCCAACGGCTTGTTCTTCATGGTGATCCTCTCGTATGCGATGGGCGCGTTACGGATCGTGCGGCGCGGCGCGCTGGTGCAGCAGTCAAACGCGGTCGAAGCGCTGAGCAACGTCACGGTGTTATGCACCGACAAAACCGGCACGCTGACCGCGAATCGCATCAACTATGACTCGGTGCATCCGATCAGCGTCGATCAGGCGGAACTTGAACGCGCGCTCGGTGATTTCGCCGCCAGCGCCAGCGCCAACAATAAAACGGGCGAAGCACTCGCCAAGGCGCTGACCGGAACGCGCCATACCGTGACCGATGAAGTGCAGTTTACATCGGCGCTCAAGTGGAGCGCGCTGAGCTTGGACGACGACACGCGGCGCGGCGTGTATGCGTTGGGCGCGGTCGAGATGCTCATGCCGCATTTGACCGCCGAACTCGATCCCGCCACGCTGGAGCAGGCGCAGGTGTGGTCGAACGAAGGCTTGCGTGTGCTGATGCTGGCGCATGATCCCGAACCGCAGGCGCTCCACACCGCAGCGGGTGATCCCACGCTGCCGCCGCTGACGCCGCTCGGTTTGGTGCGTTTCAGCGACGAACTACGCCCGCACCTGAAAGAAACGCTCGGTGAGTTTGTGCGGAACGACATCGAACTCAAGGTGATTTCCGGCGATAACCCGCAGACCGTCGCGGCGCTGGCGCGTCAAGCGGGCTTCGCGGGCGATCTCAAGTATGTGTCGGGCTTGGAGATCGCCGAAATGGACGACACGCAGTTGGCGGCGGTGGTGAAAGAAACGACAATCTTCGGGCGCATCACGCCGGAGCAAAAAGAACGCCTCGTCGATACGCTGCGCGCGCAGGGGCATTACGTCGCCATGATCGGGGATGGCGTGAATGATGTGCTGTCGCTCAAAAAAGCCGACATGGGCATTGCGATGGAAAGCGGCAGCAGCGCCACGCGCGCGGTCGCGGATATGATCCTCTTGGGCGATTCGTTTGAAGCGCTGCCGCCCGCCTTCACCGAAGGACAGCGCATTGTCAACGGCATGGGCGATATTCTGCGCCTGTTCATGACGCGCGTGCTGTATTCCGCCCTGCTGATCATTGCAACGGCGGTGATCGGCGTCGGCTTTCCGTATCTGCCCAAGCATAACGCGCTATTGGTGTTCCTCTCGGTGGGCATTCCCACGTTAGGCTTGGCGGTGTGGGCGCGCCCCGGCGCGCAGCGGCGCGGTAGCCTGCTCAAGTCGATTTTACACTTTGTGATTCCGGCGGCGTTTATGGTGCTGCTGTTCGGCTTGGGTGTGTATCTGGTCACATTTTTTGTGTCGGCGTTCCGCTTGGTCGATTTCGAGATCACGCCCGCCGAAATCGCGCTGTTTCAGGAATACGTGGGCATTGATTACAGCATCGTCGATGCCGATCAATACATTCTCGAAGTCTCGCATCTGACCGCACAAACCGCGCTGACCGCGTTCACGACCTTTGCGGGCTTGCTGCTGCTGATCTTTGCCGAACCGCCGACCAAGTGGTTTGTGGGCGGCGATGAACTGAGCGGCGACAAGCGACCAACGTATCTCGCGCTGGCGCTGCTGATCGTGTTTTTCACGATTGTGACGATTGATCCGATCCGCGCGTTCTTCGAGCTGGTCGATCTGCCGCTGTATGTCTACCTGATCCTCATGGGCGTGACAGCGGTCTGGGCGTTGATCCTGCGGGCGTCGTGGCGCGGACGCTGGTTACAGCGCTTCTTGGGCGTCGAATTTTAACGTCGCGCAACTTTCGCGCGCATTATGCGTATTCAGCATTATGTGGAAAGACAAACCTAAGGCAATCAAGCATGTGGTGGATGTGGTGGGGTGGACGTAACAATGGCTGGAGCAGCGGCGCGATGCCCGTCGGTTGGCTGATCTTCCTGGGCTTCATGCTGCTGACCGGGCAGCGTTGGGCGCTCTGGTTCCTTATGCCGATGCTGTTCTTCTGGATCATCCCAACAGTGCTGCGCGCGGTCGGGCAGTCGATCTACGAGAATGCCACACCTTATCCCGCCGAGAAGCCCAAAAACGACGAAAAAGCTAAGCGGACTGCCGACGAACCGCAGGCTTACGCTTTGGGCGACGATGGTGAACTCATTCCGCTGTATGATGATGATCAGCGTGATGATGACGCGATTATTTACGAACGCCGGATGAAACGTGATGACACGATCTGAACAAGCGATTATCCGTGATTTACGCCGCAAGCTGCGCCGCTGGGTCGCTCTAACGTTCAGCGGCGGTTTGTTCAGCTTATTTACGGTGCTGATCATCCTTTTCAGTCCCGCTTCTTTTTTTGTTGGCGGACTGATGTCGTTGATCATGCTCTTTTGGCTGCTGTGGTTGGGCGTGGTGATGCTGCAAATCATCAACGTCGGCTGGATGATGCTGCGCGATCATGTGGCGGATGATCCCTATGAGGTGGAGACGCGCCACCGCGATCAATTCGAGCGCGGCGCTTACACCAAACATAAGCGCGATGAGTATGACTCGTCACTGGCATTAAGCGACGACGGCGAACTGATCGCGTATGATGACGACGACGACTACACGCCGCGCCGTCGGCAGGAACGCTAAGCCCATGGCAGATTATCGCGCCTTCTTACAAGTTCAAGCGGTGCGGCGGCGGGTGCAAACGCGGCTGCATGGCGCGGGAAATTATCTCACCGCGCACGTTTTCATCTTTGTGGCGGTGGTGCTGCTGTTAGGCATCATCGGGCAACTGGTGATGAACCCGCCCACGTTCAGCGGTTTCGGCTATGGCATGGCGGTTTGGTCGGTGCTGCTGGTGGTGCATGGCTTGGTGGCTTGGACGCGCGGCGGCGCTTATGCGGGGCGGCGCAGCGCGGTAATCGAGGAAGAAATCGCGCGCCTGCTCGAAAACGATGATCTCAGCACGGCTGAAGCCTTTGACCTGCACGAACGTTTAGAACGTGTAGCCTTGTCACGCGCCAAAACCCTGCTGCCCATCAGCTTCTTGACCATGTTCTGCGCCATGATCTGGATGTTAGGGCTGCCGGTGCTGGCGAGCGGGGCGGCACGGCTGCCCTATCAAATAACGCCGATGATCGCGCTGATCTTCATCTTCTGGTGGATGATCGCGCTCTGGTTCGCTGAGCGGCAGGAAAAACGCAGCTTTAGCGATGCGCGTGCCAATTTCAGCGCGGGTGCTGACGACGAAAAGCGCAAATTCGATCAACTGGCGTTAAGCGACGACGGGGAATTGGTCGCTTATGACGCCGACGACGAACAGCCGCGCCAACGGATGGAGCGCTAAGCGCATGTGGTCAGACTACAGCGACATGATCGAGTTCAAAACGCTGCGGAATCGCATCGAACGACGGCTGAATCACGGGCTGCTGCTGCTGGTGCATCTCGTGCTGTTTCTCGGCATGATCGGCTATCTCATGTGGGACTTGCGTTATACCCTGACGCCGGAAACGGGCTATTTCATGCAGCGGGATCGCGCGGAGTTCATGTTCTCATGGTCGTTGCTGTTGGGCGCGCACACGGTCTTTACCTATGTGCGTTCGGGCTTGCGGGCGGGGCGGCGCGACCGCGTGATCGAACACGAACTGCGCGAACGCCTCGAACTGGACGACACCCGCCTATTGAGCGATCCGCGTGATGCTTTTCGTCTGCATGGTTTGCTGGCTGACAACATCCAGCAGCGGGCGCGGGCGATCATGCCGTTGTTTGCCTTTCTGCTGGTCATGCTGACGATCTGGTTTTTAAGTGGAACGGGCGTGGTTGGTTCCTTAATTTATACATCATTCGCGTGGCAAATGACGCTGCTGCTGGCTGTGCCGTTCGGCATGTGGCTGTTGGTGGCGCAAGCGCTGCGTTCACGGGTGGATGCGCGTCAGCAGCGCGAACTAACGCGCTATGCCGATTACGCTGATAAAGCCAAGCCCAAGCGCGACGACTTCGATCCAGCGGCACTGGCACTCAGCGACGACGGGGAATTGGTCGCTTATGACGCCGACGACGAACAGCCGCGCCAACGGATGGAGCGCTAAACCATGTGGTCAGACTACAGCAACATGATCGAGTTTAAAATGCTGCGGGATCGCATTGAAAGTCGGTTGAATCACGGGTTGCTGCTGCTGGCGCATGTCATGCTGTTTCTGGCGACACTGGGTTATTTCATCTGGGAATTGCGCTTACCGTTCTTTGCGTACCGCACGGACCTTATCCAACCAGAACGCGCTGATTTTATGCTGGCGTGGATGTTAGTTTTAGGCGCGCACGCGCTGTTTACGGTTGTGCGTTCGGGTTTGCAGGCGGGGCGGCGCGACCGCGTGATCGAACGCGAACTGCGCGAACGCATGGAACAGGACGACACCCGCCTGTTGAGCGATCCGCGCGATGTGCTGCGCGTACATGGTTTGCTGGCTGACAACATCCAGCGGCGGGCGCGGGCGATCATACCGTTGTTTGCCTTTCTGTTGGTCACGCTGGTGATCTGGATTTGGAGTAGAACGGCTGTGGTTGGTGCGTGGGTGTACTCATCGGGCGCGTGGCAAGTGACGCTGGTGCTGGCTGTGCCGTTCGGCGTGTGGCTGTTTCTGACACAATCGCTGCGGTATGCGGTGGATGTCCGCCTCGACGATTATGCCGAGAAAGCCAAGCCTAAGCGCGATGACTTCGATCATAATCTGGCGGCACTAGCACGGGGCGACGTGGTGCTGGGCGACGATGGCGAATTGTTCGATTTTACGGACGAACAAGACAAACGTAAACTACAGCGCGGTTGAAGCGCGCGGTATAATCACAGTAGCAGCAATCACCACACGGGGGAAAGTGCTTAGCCATGTCATCTTTAATCAGTCAAAATTTAGGCGCATATCAACTGCTCGAAACGATGGGTTCGGGCGGCATGGCAACCGTGTATAAAGCCTATCACGCGCGGCTGGATCGCTATGTTGCTGTGAAAGTGATTCATCAACTCTACATTCAGGATCAAACTTTTCTCGCGCGCTTTGAACGCGAAGCGCAGATCGTCGCCAAGCTCGAACACCCGCACATCGTGCCAGTGTACGACTTTGCCGATGTGAACGGGCGTCCGTATCTGGTGATGAAGCACATCAACGGAACGACGCTTAAGGGCTTGCTCGATGCGCGCACGGTCACGCTGGATCACATTCTTGCGCTGATGCCGCCGATTGCGTCCGCGCTCGATTACGCGCACGGACAGGGCATTCTGCACCGCGACATTAAGCCGTCGAACATTCTGATCGACAGCAACGATACGCCCTTCCTGACCGATTTCGGCTTGGCGCGCATCGCGCAGTTGGGCGAAAGCACGCTCAGTCAGGACGTGCTGCTCGGCACGCCTAATTACATCTCGCCCGAACAGGCGATGGGTAAGCAGGATTTAGACGCGCGCACCGATCTGTATTCGCTCGGCGTGATTCTGTACGAGCTAGTCGTCGGGCGCGTGCCGTTCGGCGGGGATACGCCGTTCTCGATCATCCATGATCACATTTATCGCCCACTGCCCGCGCCGAGCAGCATCAACAGCGAACTGCCCACGCACATCGATGAGGTGCTGATCCGCGCGCTGGCGAAAAATCCAGCGGATCGCTATCCGTCGGCGCGCGCGATGATCGAAGCCTTCAGCGCGGCGGTGCAAGCGGCGGGTTTGGGCGCGCTCAACCCCGAACGCGCATCGATTGCCAGCGAGTCGTTAGCGAAGCTGCGCGGCGAAGCCTTCCAGCCGATCCCGCTGGCGGCGGTCGCGCTG
>JBGSRB010000488.1:0-2144 GCA_041737735.1 Anaerolineae bacterium
GGTAAAGAGCAGATAGAGCAGCGCGAACGCGCCCACACTGGCGACGCTTAGCACGACGAACAGCGCGCGCACAATCCACGCATTAACGCGCAGCGCCGCCGCCAACCCGCCGCATACCCCACCGAACACCCGATCCGTGAAACTTCGCGTCATAGCGCTGTGCTGCTGCCTGTGTAAATCTGTCAAAAAATCACGCGCTCACTATACGCCGAAGCGCGCCGATTGGCAAGTGACGACGACGACATGGGTAAATTGCGCTTAAGCTTTGTATAATGAGCGTGATGCAAGCATATACACAATTGAGCAAACCCATGCAGCGGATCACGGTGATTATTTTGATGTTGTGCGCGTTGGCGATCAACGGATCGTCCGCCGCCGCGCAGGACAGCGCTTTTAACGGACGAGTTGATCCTGCCGTGATCACCGCCGCGCAGATCGCGCAACCGGATGAGCGCATCCCCGTGATCGTGTCCCTGCTGGACGGCGCGCCCATCGCGCAAATGCAAAACGCTTTTGCCGCTGATCTTGACTCGGCGGATTTTCAAACAGGTTATGTTTATCAGCGCGTCCCGGCGATCAGCGGATCGATCACACCCGCCGCGCTCAGCGCGTTAGCGGCTAATTCCGCTGTCGCCTATGTCGCGCTCGATCAACGGGGCGAAGGGCATACGGGCGAAAGTGTTCCCGCCCTGCGCGCCGATCAAGTCGCGTCGATCTATGGCTTGACGGGCGCGGGCGTGCGCGTCGCCGTGCTGGACAGTGGCGTTGATCTGGCGCATCCTGATCTCGCGGGTTCGATCATCGGGCAGGCGTGTTTCACGGGCGGCGGCGGACAAAGCACACCGAGCTGCCCGCCGGGGAACACCTTCACGGGCAGCAGCGCGCAAGACGCACACGGACACGGCACGAACGTGACCGGCGTGATCGTCGCCAAGAACATCGCCGCGCCGCGTGGATTCGCCCCCAACGCGCAAATTTACGCCATTCGCGTCCTGGATCAATTTAACGGCGGATGGGTCAGCGATTGGATCGCCGCGCTCGATCTGCTGCTGGTCAATCAACCCATGCTCGATCTCGACATCGTGAACATGAGTCTCGGCACATTCGCCCTGTATGCTGGCGTGTGCGATGCTGAACTGCCTGCGCTCGCCAGCGCCATCAATCAACTGCGCGCGCAAGGGGTGCTGATCACTGTGTCGGCGGGCAATCAAGGGAGTCCGTTGTTTTTGAGCGCGCCCGCCTGCATCAGCGGGGCGACCGCCGTCGGTGCGACCTTTGACGGCGATCTCGGTCGCCAGCCCGCCAGCGGCAGTTGGCGCGCTTTGATTGGCTCGAGCTTTCCGACCTGTTTCAACGCGACCACCATCCTAAACACGAGTGCCTGCTTCAGCAACAGCAGCCCTGATGTCGTGATTCTCGCACCCGGCGTGTGGATCACGTCGGCAAATTTGGGCGGTGGCGCTTCCAGTTATGCGGGAACATCGCAAGCTGCGCCCACCATCGCCGGGATCGCCGCGCTCATGCTCGAACGCAATCCCACGCTGTCACCCGCCGACATCGAGTATGTGCTGCGTTCAACGGGCATCCCTGTGACCGATCCCAAGAATGGCGTGATGACACCGCGAGCTGATGCGTTGGCGGCGGTCGAACTGCTCTATACCGGAACCGCCGTGCCGACCGCGCCGCTTGATTTGATCGAGCAGACGCAGCCCACGTTCCAATGGAGTGTCGTGCCGAACGCGGAATGGTATCACCTGTGGATCAGCCGCGCCGATGGTACACCCGTTGCCGACATCTGGTATGACGCGGCGAACATGTGTGCGGGCGGATCGTGTGCGGTCACACCGGGGATCAACCTGCTGCCCGGCGATCATGTGTGGTGGGTGCAGGCGTGGAGTCGACTCGGCGGCTTCGGCGCATGGACGGACGCGAACAGCTTCACCGTCACCACGCCGTCGACGACGATCCTCAGCCCCACCGGAACGATTACCGACCCTAACCCGACGATCACGTGGCAGGCGCTGCCGGGCGTCGGTTGGTATTACCTGTGGTTCAGCCGTATGGATGGCGGCGAAGTGTTGATCGCGTGGTATGAAGCGGCGCAGGTGTGCGCGGGCGACGTGTGCAGCGTGACGCCTGACGTC
>JBGSRB010000501.1:0-4139 GCA_041737735.1 Anaerolineae bacterium
CCGACGCGGGTGTCGCACCGACTCAGCCGCCGAATAACCCGGATGGCGCAGCGCTGACGCAGATCACGCTTAGCACCGCTGTCGGCGCGAATGACTGTCCGGTCAACCCGGCGACCAGCTTTAGCAGTGCGGTTGTCGGCATCTATGTCAGCGCGCTGGCGCAGAACATTCAGCCCGGCACCACACTGTCATCGCGCTGGCGGCGCGAAGGCGAGGAAGTCGCCTTCTATGACTGGACGCCCGATTTCGCCATTAACGGCGCGTGCATCTGGTTTTATCTGCCCGCTGAAGAAGCATCAGCGGCAGGCGGATTCGCATCCGGCGCATGGAACGTGGAGTTGGCGCTCAACGGCGCGGCGGTCGGCACACCGATCAGCTTCACGATCACGTAAAGGCTGCGCGGCAGACACACGCAAAAAGGGCGCGTCCATCAATCTGATAGACGCGCCCTTTTTCATTTGTAGCTATGGATTGTACAACCGTGCTTTACGGCGCGGCAGGCAGTTCCGTTGCCACGATAATCAACTGCGGGGCGCTGAGAACACCCGCCACCGCGACAAAGTAGTTTTGTCCCCCGCCGACGCGCAGCGTGCCAGACAATACTTCATCGTCCGTGCCGCTGACGACAATCGACACTTCATAGGTGCGACCCGCCACCGTCACAATGTCGAAGCCGTCGTTATCGCCCAACGTGCCGGGATAACCCAACACGCGGATCAGTGTTCCCACTTCTTCGGCAACGATATCGACCGAAGGCGCGCCTTCAAGCGCGTGGAACACGCTCAAACGCGCCTGACCTGCCGCCAAGGGGCTGAAGTCTTCGATCAGCGGCGTGATGAGCAAGCGACTCGGGCTGGCGGTCGCCAAACCCGTGACCGCAACCGTCACAAACTGATTCGTGTCAGCCGTAACCGCGACCGGTTCGCCAGCGGGTGATCCGGTCGGGACGATGCTCACGTTGACCGAACCCGCAGGCACAGTCAAGAAGCCGCTGACCGTGCCAAATCCGACGCCTTCGGCAACCAAGCCGCCGTTGACGTAGACATCAACCGAACCGGCATCGGGCGAGAGATGCGCCACCCGCACCGACGCCGTTTGCAGCGCCGCCGCAATCGCTTCGGGCAGCAGCACGCCGTCGATCACGAACACGTTGCCGTTTTCACCGACGAGATCGACGCCCGTGATGTTGATGCCGTTCACGGTGAACACGCCAGCCTCAAGGTTGAACGTCAGCGAACCACCTTCGAGTGTTTCCAACGTCGGGCCCAGCGTCAAGTTACGGAAGAAGTAACGCCCCGGCACGACATGATAAGTCAGAATTTGCGTCAGTGTATCGGTATCCGCCAGCAGACCTTCGGCGGTTAAGCCCGTTGCTGCCAGTGCCGCAGCGAATGCCTCGTCGGTCGGCGCGAACACAGTGAAGAGCCCTTCGCCGCTGAGCGCATCAACCAAACCTGCGGCTTCAACTGCTGCTAACAGCGTGCTGAACGAGCCAGCCTCACCCGCTGAGAGAATTGCAGGAATGAGCGGACGTGCGGGCGCATCCACCACAGCGGGCGCTTCTTCGGTTGTTTCGGCAGGCGCTTCTTCAGCCGGAGCCAGCACGTCAGCGATGCTCGACGGCAGCAGCACAGCGTCAATCGCGTGGATGATGCCGTTTTCCGCGAGGTTATCAACGTTAGGAATGTTGATCCCGTTCACGCTGAACACACCCGCCGTCAGGTCAAACTGCACGCTTTCGCCTTGCAGCGTTTCCAATTCGGGACCCGCCGTCAAATCGCGGAAGAAGTAGCGTCCCGGAATGATGTGGTACGACAGAATTTGCGATAAGAGGTCAGGGTTGCCCACCAACTCGTCCACAGTCAAGCCCAACTCGGTCAAGCTTGCTGCAATCGCTTCATCGGTCGGCGCTAACAGCGTGAAGGGTCCCTGTGACGCCAACGCTTCGCCTAAACCTGCCGCTTGTGCGGCTGCCAGCAGCGTGCTGAACGAGCCAGCATCACCACTTGCCAACACATCACCGATGCTCGGACGCGCGGGCGCTTCCACAGCAGCGGGTGCTTCTTCGGTTGCTTCTTCAGCCGGAACCAGCGCCGCGGCGATGCTCGGCGGCAGCAGCACGCCATCGATCGCGTGGATGATGCCATTCGCGGCGAGATTATCAACGTTAGGAATGTTGATCCCGTTCACGCTGAACACGCCCGCTTCGAGGTTCAACTGCACCGTTTCGCCCTGTGCGGTTTCCAGTTCAGGACCCGCCGTCAAGTCGCGGAAGAAGTAGCGTCCCGGCACGACGTGATAGAGCAGAATTTGAGTAAGAAGCTCGGTGTCTGCCAGCAGGTCTTCCGCGCTCAAACCAAGCGCTTCCAACGCTGCCGCAAAAGCATCATCGGTGGGGGCAAAGACGGTAAATGGACCCTCACCGCTCAGGGTTTCGCCTAAACCGGCTGCTTCAACGGCTGCCAGCAGCGTGCTGAACGAGCCAGCATCACCACTTGCCAACAGATCAGCCAAGCCCGGACGCGCGGGCGCTTCGCCAACAACAGGCGCTTCTTCGGTCATTTCTTCAGCCGGAACCAGCGCCGCGGCGATGCTCGGCGGCAGCAGCACGCCATCGATCGCGTGGATGATGCCATTCGAGGCGAGATTGTCAACGTTAGGAATGTTGATTCCGTTCACGCTGAACACGCCCGCTTCGAGGTTCAACTGCACTGTTTCGCCCTGTGCGGTTTCAAGTTCAGGACCCGCCGTCAAATCGCGGAAGAAATAACGATCCGGCACGACGTGATAGAGCAGAATTTCGGTGAGAAGATCGGTGTCTGCCAGCAGGTCTTCCGCGCTCAAACCAAGCGCTTCTAACGCTGCCGCAAAAGCATCATCGGTAGGGGCAAAAACTGTAAATGGACCCTCACTGCTCAGGGTTTCGCCTAAACCGGCTGCCTCAACGGCTGCCAGCAGCGTGCTGAACGATCCCACACTCTCAGATTCAAGCAGTTCCGGGATGCTCACACGATCTTGAGCAGCCAACGGTAACGCACCAGCGATGAGTATGAGCAAAGCGAGAACCCAGAAGGTAACTTTACGCATGGAACTTCCTCCTGAGGGAAATAAAGATATAGACGCAACAGAATACGTTATATAGTGTAACGCACGAATAGTCAAAAAGACATAACAAGTCAATGAGATTTATTCATCAGGCTGCGATGGTTGCGCGGGCGCATCCCCCGTGATGGCATAGAACGCCACGCCTAAAGCGGAAAGCAGCAGACACGCCAGCACACCACCCGCTTGCAGCGTGCCGAAGTAGACATCACCCTGCGCGCGCAGGTGCGAACCGAAGCCCAGAAAGTCCGCCATGCCGATCAAGCCCGCCAGTACCAAGCCCGTCAGCGACAGGCGCACGCTGACCTGCTGCGCCAGATTCGCCTGACGACCGAGATAAAAGGTCGCCTTGACGTAGAACAGCGCCGCCAGATCGAGCAGCACGAAACCAACCATGATTACCATGAATTGCACCACGCCGATGCCTTCAGAGGGGTCGATGCCCAGCACGCCGGGGAACAAGCCCATCAGCGCGATCATCATGCCCAATAAGCCGAAGGCGATGGCTAACTGCGGAATACCGATCATGCGGGCAGCGCCTCACGCAGTTTACGCAAAAAGTTGCCGCTTAATACGGCGTCAATGTCGGACGCGCTGTAGCCGCGCGCGCGCAGCGCCTCCCCGATTTTATACAGATCAGTCACCGTGTCCATGCCTTCGGGGATGCTGGCAGCACCGAAGCCGCCGTCGAAATCGCTGCCGATGCCGACGTGCGCCGCGCTGCCTGTAAGCTGGCAGATCATGTCGATGGCGTCGATCACAGTGGTGAATGGCACATCACGCTTGGGATCGCCCTTCGCCCACGTATCGCTCAAAAAGCGGTTGAACAGCACCACGCCGATCACGCCATCGCGTTCGCTCAAACGGCGGATCATGTCGTCGCTCAGGTGGCGGTCGGTGTCACGGAAGCGGCGCGGGTTGCTGTGGCTGGCGATCAGCACGCCGTCGAAGCGGTCGAGCGCTTCGTAAAATGCTTGCTCCGCCATGTGCGAGAGGTCAAGCATGGCGTTCATGCCGCGCAGCACGTCGAGCAGTTC
>JBGSRB010000558.1:0-2743 GCA_041737735.1 Anaerolineae bacterium
GCGGGGGCAGTGGCACAGGCAGCATCGAACCCGACCGAGTCGCTGATCAATCTGGCGGGGCTGGCGCTCGGCGTGCTGATCGGTGTGGGCGGCGTGCTGCTGTCGTTGATTCAGGCGCTGCGCGCACGTGTGACCACCAGCGTAGTCGTGCCGGAATATCTGAGCGAACCACCGAGCGACTTACCGCCCGCGCTGGCGGGTGTGCTGGTCGCTGACAATCTGCGCGCCACCCCCAAGCACATCATGGCGACGATTTTGCATCTGGCGCAGCGCGGTTATCTTCAGCTTGAGGAACAAAACGACGAGGCAGGCGTCAAGACGCTGGCATTTAAGCGCACACGCAGCAGCGCGCCCACGGATCAACTGCGTGCTTTTGAACGCCGCCTGCTCGACTCGCTGTTCAATACCGATAACACGCGCACGCTGGCAGGGCTGCAAAACACGTTCTACCGCGATCTCAACCATTTGTATAACGGCATCAACGCTGAATTGGCGACCATCGGGCTGTTCAATGTGGCGGCGGGCAGGCGGCGCTCAGCGTGGCGCGGACGCGGCGTGCTGCTGATCATCGCCGCAGTGGTGATCGTGTTCTTCATGGACAGCGTCGTGCCGCCCGCGTTCATGGGCATTGCGCTCGTCGGTGCGCTGGCGCTCGGCGTCAACGGGATCGCGCTGCTGTTGTTAGCGTCGTCATTCTCGCTGGTGGCGCGCGCGGGCAAAGTCGAAGCGCTGAAATGGGGCGCGTTCCGGCAGTATCTCGCCAACATCAAGCGCTATGGCAAAGCGGGCGGCTTAACGCGCGGCGATTTCGACCGTTACCTGCCCTATGCGATGGCGTTCGATCTCGCGGACGACTGGATCACCCAGTTCAGCACCGTGCGCGATCTGCCCGTCCCCGATTGGTACGTGCCGCTGTACATCCCTTACGCGGGCGGTTACACGAGCGGCGGCTACAGCGAAAGCGGCGCGGGCGTTCCTGCGGGCGCTGCGCTTGAAAACGCGCCGGGTGATTTCAACGCGGGCGGCGCGCTCGACGACATGAGCAAAGGTCTAGGCGGTTCGCTCAACACCATGTCGAGTAGCTTCGCCCTCATGCTCAATTCGGCGGCGGCGGCGTTGGTCAGCACGCCTGCCAGCGCTATGGGCAGCGACAGCACTTGGAATTCATCGGGCGGTTGGGATAGCGGCGGCGATAGCTGGAGCGGCGACAGCGGCGGCGATTCGGGCGGCGGTGATTCCAGTTTCGATTAAAGCCTGTTGCTAAGCTGACCACGCGGTAAAATCAGCCGCACTGTTCGGCGGTTGAGTCGGGTTAAAGGTAAGCGATCATGGTCATGAGACAGCAGTTGAATATGGATGATTTTCGCGATGTGAGCGCGCTTGCCGTTGAAGATGATGCGGGCGGGATGGCGATCATCGGCGTGATGATGCGCTATCTCGGCGTCAAAGGACAAATTCACACATCGGGTGAGGGCGTGGTGCAGTTGGCGAAAGCCATGAAACCACTGCCTAGCGTCATCTTTCTCGACATCAACCTGCCTGTCGCCAGCGGCTATGAGGTGTTAAAGCAAATTCGCGCCGACGACAAGCTCAAGCAAACGCTGGTGATCGCCGTGACCGCGCAAGATGCCGACGTGGAGATTCCCAAGTGCCGCGAAGCCGGTTTCGATGGCTACATCGGCAAGCCGATCAGCCGTTCGCGTTTTCCGCGCCAACTGCGACGCATTCTCGCTGGCGAAGAAGTGTGGGAAACCTATTAAACGCGCGCGTCATTCGTCGTCATCGCCGTAACGCTGTTGCAATTCCGCCCAATGATCAGCGCGCGCTGGCACGCTGATCAGCTCGAATTCGGGCAGCAGTAACCCCGTGAGCGCGCCGCCATATACGCAGCCCGTGTCGATGGCGTAGACTTTGGGCGTGCCGCGCCACGGATACACGAACGGCGTGGCGTCGCCCATGTAATTGCGATGCCCGACGATCAGCGGTTTGGCGCCATCGTAGAGCATATACCACGCTTCATCGTAATGATTATCAAGATATTCCTCGCTTGAACCCGTCCCGACGATCACGTTGGTGCGCTGGTCTTCCAATGGCACGCCCGGCTCGAAAAACGCATGAACAAGATCGACTTCGGGCAGGCGCAGATACGTCGGCAGCGCTGCCATATACTGGAGCGCGTCGGGATAGCGTGCTTCACCGATCTGCTCACGCGCGATCAGCAGCGAATTCGATAACGAAGTCTCGTTGCGCGCCGCGCGCACATGCTTGTATTCGTGATTGCCCATGATCGTGCGCGCGTTCGGCGTCGTCTGGAAAAAGTCCAGCACACGCGCCGAGTCGGGTCCGCGATCCACCAGATCGCCCACCGAGATGATCGCGTCGTCATCCGCCAAGCCCGCGCGATCGAGCAGGTCTTGCAGTTCGTCCCAACAGCCGTGAATGTCGCCAATGATGAGGGTTCGCATAGGCTTTGCTTGTGTCCTTTATGGATTAAATGATCAGCGCGCCCAGCGGAACCCGCTCGCGGCGGGCGGATCGGTCAGCAGGAAGCGCGTTCCCGTTTGCAGATCGACGATCAGTGGTGCGCCCTGCGCCACGCCATCGATCTCGGTCAGCGACTCCAAGCCGCCGACGAACCGCCCATCCCCACTGATGCGCGGCGCGATCAACGCACCAAGCGCCGCGATGGGTTGTTGTGCGCCGCCATCGAGCGAGAGATCAAGCGCGCGCAGCGGCGCGTAGG
>JBGSRB010000566.1:0-5296 GCA_041737735.1 Anaerolineae bacterium
TCGGAATATACGCCGCGATCCGCGATGCTGCTGGCGCAAGCGCTGGTTGAGGCGGGCATCCCCGCGGGCGTGATCAACGTGATCAACGGCGACGCCGCCAGCATGGGACAAGCCATGCTCGACGATCCGCGCTGTCGCAAGCTGCACTTCACCGGATCGCCGCGCGTGGGCAAGTTGCTGATGGATGGTGCATCGCGCACGGTCAAGCGGCTGTCGCTGGAATTGGGCGGCAACGCACCCGTGCTGATCTTCCCCGATGTCGATGCGGCGACAGTGGCAAAAGCGGCGGTCAATGCCAAGTTCCGCAACGCCGGACAAGCGTGCATCGCGCCGCAGCGCTATTTCGTCCACAGCCAGATCGCGGAACAGTTCACCGAAGCGGCGGCGCAGCACGCGGCAACGCTCAAGCTCGGCAGCGGACTCGATGATGCAACCGATGTGGGTCCCCTGATCAACGCTGTCCAGCGCGAACGTCTGGAAAGTATGGTGCGCGACTCGGTGAGCATGGGCGCGCAGGTGATCGCCGGCGGCGGGCGTCCGGCGGATCAGGCGCGCGGCTACTTCTTCGAGCCGACAGTGGTCACGAACATCAACGACGCGATGCCGATCTACGCGGAAGAAATTTTCGGGCCCGTCATGCCGATCATCCCGTTCGCTGATGTCGATGAGGCGTTAGCGCTGGCGAACGACACCGACTACGGCTTATCCGCCTATGTGCAAACGCGCGATCTCAACACCGCCATCCGCCTGTATGAAGGGCTAGAGTTTGGCATGATCGCGATCAACGAATGGCTGCCATCCGCGCCGGAAATGCCCTTCGGCGGCATGAAAACCAGCGGCTTGGGGCGCGAATATGGCACGGAAGGTATTCACGAATACATGGAAGTCAAATCCGTGTTCATCGGGGGCGTGTCCTAAAGCATCACGACCGCCCATCGTCGAGCAGGGATGCGCGCCCCTGCCCTTTCCCGCTGCCTAATGGAGTTCCAAACCTAATGACGCACACGCAGTCGCACCACGTCCACGCCGTTAATCTGCATATCGACGTGGTGAATATTCAGCCGCACCACTTCGACGCGCTCGAAGCCATGCAGCATCTCAGCTTTCCCACGCTGACCGATGAAGAACTGCTGACCACCGAAAAATACGCCAAGCATCTCGAGTTGTTCCCCGCCGGACAGTTCGTCGCCATCGCGCAGGTCGAAGGCGCGCCGACTGTGTGCGGATCGACCAGCACCTTCCGCACCACGTTTGACTTCGACAACAAAGAACATACCTTCCTTGAAGCCGTCGCCGATGGCTGGCTGACCAATCACGATCCCGCTGGTGACTGGCTGTATGGCGCTGATCTCAATGTGCATCCCGATTTTCGCGGGATGCGCGTCGGGCGGCGCTTATACGAAGCGCGGCGCAAGCTGGTGCAGCGGCTTAACTTGCGCGGTGAAGTCGCGGGCGGGATGCTGCCCGGTTATCATCGCTATCGTGATGAACTGACCATCGCACAGTATGTGCTGCGCGTGCATCAGGGTGTGCTGCATGACCCCACGCTGACCATGCAGTTGAAAAATGGCTACGTCGTCAAAGGGATTCTCTACGATCACATCACTGATCCGCGCAGTGACAACGCCGCATCGCTGATCGTGCGCGAGAATCCGCATTATCACGCCGGGGCGTGATCACGCGCTGCGCGAGTGCTACAATCAACCGACAAATTGAAGCCGATCACATACACAATGGATGGTGATAGTCACAATGGCATATCTAACGCGCGAAGAACGGCAAAAATTGCTCGACGACATCAAGGATTTACCCTTCAACCGCATCAAGGGCAAGCTGCGCCGTTTGGACAAAAAAGGCGTGATGGCGGTGTGGCGCAACGCGCAAACCACCGGTAAGCTGATGACGCGGTTTGACTTGCACGGGCTTGGCACCGTGGTCACGCTGATCGAGCAGGAAATCGAAACGCCGAATCGCACCGACGCGCCCGGATCAGTCGCGCTGCGCCAGAAAAGCGACTTGGAACTGCGCGAAGTGATCGTGTCGCCCATGCCCGAAAATCGCCTGTGACATTTGTCACGCCGATTGCTATACCATGCGTCTGTCAGCGCGGCGGCGGCGAGTGGTAAAATAATGGGTGTTAAGCACAACACGAAAGGATCGAATCAACATGCTGCGTAGTTTCCCCGTGACTCGTGAACGTGGGTGGGTCTATCAAGCGGCGGGTGTGGGTGCCTTCACCCTGCTGACGGTGATCGCGGCGCGTGTCGCCATTCCGATGGAGCCGGTGCCGTTCACATTACAACCGCTGGCGGTGCTGCTGGCGGGTATGATCTTGGGCGCGCGCGCTGGCGCGCTGAGTCAAGTCGCTTATTTAGGCTTGCTGGCGATTAATCTGCCCGTGGACGCCAACATGCGCGGCGCGGCAGCCTTGGCGGGTCCAACGGCGGGCTTTTTGGTCGGCTTCGTGGTGGCGGCATTCATCGCCGGATGGCTGGTTGAACGCGGCGCGGCGCGGCTGTGGTTCCGCTGGAGCGCGGGCGTGGTCGGCATTGCGGCGCTGTATGCGTGCGGCTTGGGTTGGTTGATGCTGAGCTTGAACATGGAATTATCGGCGGCGTGGGCGGCGGGCGCTGCGCCCTTCCTCGTCCCCGACATGGCGAAAGCAGTGATCGCCGCCGCGCTCACAGAAAGCGGACGCCGACTGCTGACGCATCGCAACGTTTAACACATCCAGTGTGTCAGCGGCTAGAACAAGCACGACAAGGCACGGCGATTGATCGCTGTGCCTTGTGGATTCATACGCCAAAAGATTATCCCCGCCTTAAACTTCACGTCGCAAAATCCTCTGGTACAATACGCGCGGACACCTAGTTCTTGAGGGGATGTGTGGATACACAAGCCAAACGTGATTTCTCGCGCCTGCTGTTGGTGCTGCTCGGCATCACGGCGGTCGCCTTTGTGTTCTATCTGCTGCTCGGCAGCGGCGCAAGCGCCGAGTCGCTGATCAGCATTTTCGCCACCCGCTTTTTGGGCATCTTCATCGAAGCCGTGCCGTTCCTGTTATTGGGAACGCTCGTCAGCGGCTTGATCGAAGCCTTCATCACGGCTGACGACATCGCCGCGATCATCCCGCGCAACAAATTTCTCGGCACGCTCATGGGAACATTCATGGGCTTCACCTTTCCCGTGTGCGAGTGCGGCGTCGTGCCAGTGGTGCGCCGTCTGTACACCAAAGGGTTGCCGATGTCGGTCGGCGTGGCATTTCTGCTGGCTGCACCCGTCGTCAACCCGATTGTGCTGGTCAGCACATATGTCGCTTTCGGTTGGGGCGCGGTGCTGATCGGGCGTTTCGTGATCACGATTATCGTCGCGCTGTGCGTCGGACTTGTGTTCGCGCTGGCATCGCGCCCGCAGGAGGTGCTGCTGCCGCATAACACCAGCTTCGCGCCCGCAATGGGCGGTTCGGGTGATGCCGTGCCGCAGATGATCGCCGCGCCACCCATGCGCCGCAAGTCACTCGGTCAGGGTTTGCGCGACGCGCTGACGCTGGCGGGAGATGAGTTCTTTGAGATGGGGCGCTTCCTGATCATCGGGACGGCGCTGGCAGCCGGAATGCAAACACTCATCAGTCAGGATGCGCTGCTCACGCTTGGCAGTGGACCCATCGTGTCGGTGTTGGTGATGCAGGCGATGGCGTTCTTGCTGAGTGTGTGTTCCACCGTGGACTCGTTCCTCGCGCTGGCATTCGCGGGAACCTTCACGACGGGTTCAATCCTCGCGTTCTTGACGTTCGGACCCATGGTTGACATTAAAAGCACGCTGATGTTTCTCGGCGTATTCCAACGGCGAATCGTGTTATATTTGATTCTGCTGCCGCTGTTGATGACGATGTTCATCGGCATCTGGCTGAACTTGAATGTCGCGTTATGAATGAGGCTTATCCCTAAATGACCACAAATGCCCACTTTCACCACCATGCCCATGACCACGACCACGCGCGCGAACAGCGGATCGCGTGGGTGCGCGTCGCGCTGCTGCTCGGCTTAGGCTTGTATTTCGTCTATAACATCACCAGCGGCAACCTGAGCAACTACATCAACGAGCGCTTCGTCTGGCTAAGCTATGTGGCGGCGGCGTTGTTCTTACTGTTAGGCGGTTTCGCGGCAATCAACCTGCTGCGGAAATCCGACCACGATGACCACCACCACGATCATGATCACGGCAACCTGTCGTGGGGCGTCATGCTGATCGTGGCGATCCCGCTGGTGTTGGGAACGCTAATCCCGTCGCGTCCGTTGGGCGCGGATGCGGTCACGGGAACAATCGGCATTACCGCCGCCGACGCCGCCAATACCACCGTGTTCGAGATCGCGCCGCTAGATCGCAATGTCTTGGATTGGCTGCGCGCTTTCAGCCGCGAACCCAACGCGAACAGCTTCAATAGCGCGCCCGCCGACCTGATCGGCTTTGTTTACAGCGAACCCGACTTCCCCGCTGATCAATTTATGGTGGCACGCTTCACCATTAGCTGCTGCGTTGCCGATGCCAGCGCGATTGGTGTGCCGGTGCGCTTCACGGAAACAGCGCCCGCCCAAGGTGAATGGGTGCGCGTGCAGGGATCATTTCAAGCGGGGGAATTTCGCGACGACCTGCTGCCGATCTTACACGCCAGCAGCATCGAAGTGATCGAGCAGCCGCGCCACCCGTATCTCTATCCATAGGGTGAAGTGGCGCGATTTTAGTAGGGCGCACATGGTTGCGCCCTACGCCTGACCTGAGGAACTAACGCGGCGTGACCGCTCCCTGCATCAGATTGCACAAATCCTGCTGGGTGGCGGCATATACATAGAGCAGCGTTTCGCCGCCCACCGTGAACGTGCCGTTATTGCTGCATGGCTGGATGGTCAGGCTTTGCGATTGCGCGCTTAACCCGTCGCGTCCACTGCCCAACGCGCAGGGCAAGAAGTTGTTCAACGCGCGATCCTGATTGACCACTGCCAGCGCGCCAATTGACGGCACTTGACCATCCGCCAACTGCGAAATATTGGTGTTGATGTACACTTTTGCCGCCACCGCGCCCACCTGCCGATAACACGCGATCATCCCGTCGATCTGCGCGATCAGCGCCGCCGACGCCGGGTTTAAGCCCAGCACACTGACGCCGACGCCGACACGAGTCAGCGCATCGGTGATGTTCGCTGTATCCACCGACGTATAGCCCGCTAAATCCGGGACGAACTGCTGCGCCGCCGCAGCATCGCTGGCGGTGTTGCCCGTCGTCGGCACAAGATCACCC
>JBGSRB010000617.1:0-1910 GCA_041737735.1 Anaerolineae bacterium
GCTGCAATATCTGCGCTTGTATGATGAGATGCAGCAAAACGGTCAGATGACGCCGCAAACGACGCGCCCACCCGATCAGCAGGCGAACGCACCGCGTCCAAGCGCGCCGCCACGTCCGCCGCGCCGGGGTGGGTAGGTGAACGCAAGCGGGGCGATCCACACGGATCGCCCCGACGAAGTAGCTTTTACTGCCACGAGACCGGCAGCGCCGCCGGATCAAACACCTGATCGCGTCCGCTAAGCTGATCACGCCACGCGGGTAAACGCGGAAAAATTAATTCCGCGACGCGATAGACTTCTTCCAGATGCGGATAGCTCGACAGAATGAACGTATCGACGCCCAATTCGCTGTATTCGTGCAGACGCTCGGCGACCGTGTCGGCATCGCCCACCAACGACGCACCCACGCCCTTGTTGACCAAGCCGACGCCCATCCACAAGTTGGGGCTGACTTCGAGCGCGGCGCGATCGCCATTGTGCAATGAGCGCGTGCGTGCCTGTCCCACGGAGTCGAACTGCGCCAGCTTCGCTTGATTGGCGGCGATCACGCTTTCGTCAACGTGCGTCAGAATTTTGTTGGCGGCTGCCCATGCTTCTTCGGCGGTGTCGCGCACAAACATATGCAGGCGCAGTCCAAAGCGGATCGTGCGTCCTTCGGCGGCGGCGAGTTCGCGCATGGTGTCGATCTTCTGCTTGAGCATGGCGGGCGGTTCGCCCAACGACAGATACACGTCGATATGCTTGGCGGCAACCTTCATGCCTGCGGGCGATGATCCGCCGAAGAACAGCGCCGGATAAGGCTTTTGCACGGGTGGCAGCACCAGTTGACCGCCTTCAATGTGGATGTGATCGCCTTGATACGTGACCGGCTCACCCGTGAATAAGCCGCGCCACACCGTGAGAAATTCGTCAGTCACGTCGTAGCGCTCATCGTGACTCATGAACGTGCCATCGCCCTTGAGTTCCGCCGGATCGCCGCCCGTGATGATGTTGATCAGCAGGCGTCCGCCGCTTAAACGATCGAACGTAGCAACCATACGCGCGCCTAATGTGGGCGACATGCTGCCGGGGCGCATGGCGATCAAAAATTTCATGCGCTTGGTCAGCGGGATCAGCGACGACGCCACCAACCATGAATCCTCACAACCTTGACCTGTGGGCAGCAGCGCGCCCGTGAAACCCAACGCATCGACCGCCTGCGCCACCTGCGCGAGATAATCGTGGCTGGTGTTGCGGCGGCTGATCTGCGTGCCGAGAAAACGTGTATCGCCCATGCCGGGGATGAACCATAAAATGTCCATGGTGTTTTAGTGCGCGTCCTCTGGCGCGTCGTGCAAAATATCATCGAGAATATTGTGTTGTAACACGCGAACGAGATAATCCAGCCCGCGCTTGAGCCGCCCTTCGGCTTCAGCATCCAAAAAGCGCAAATTCGTGCCGTTCGTGTGTTCGATCTGCCCATCCTGAATATAAATGCCGCGCGAGATGAAGCGCGCGCCCAATGTCGAGATCACGGGTTTGAGCGCGTAGTCGAGCATGAGCAAGTGCGCGGGTGATCCGCCGGTTGCAATGGGCATGACCAGCTTACCCGTGAAGGCGGTCATGGGCAGCAGGTCGAGAAATGCCTTCAAAATGCCCGTGTACGACGCTTTGTAAACGGGCGTGGCGATGATCACGGCGTTGGCGGCGCTGACCGCTTGCAGCGCAGGCGTGATCGTCGCGCCGTTCCATTGACCATGCAGCAGTTCTAACGGGTCAAGATCGCGCACGGCGATCATGTGGGTGTCGATTTCCTGCGCCTGCAAATGCTGCGCGATGTGATGTAACACGGCGCTGCTGCGCGATGGGGCAGACGGACTGCCGCCGATAAGGGTAACGATGGGCATGACGACTCCTGAAATGAGAATTGA
>JBGSRB010000619.1:0-1747 GCA_041737735.1 Anaerolineae bacterium
GCCGCTGGCAGCAGCAGCGCGCCCGCCGCCACGTTGTTCATCACCAGCGACAGCGCCGCGCCCGCCAGCATGAACAGCGCAATCAGGCGCGCGGTCGAACCCCGCCCCGCTTTATCAACGCGATCCGCCAACCACTGCACCACGCCCGTGATCTCCAGCGCGTGCGTGATCACAAACAAGCCGATCAGCGTGATCACCACCGAACTGCTGAATCCGCTGACCGCCTGATTGGTATCCACTAAATTGGTGAACGCCAGCACCAGCAGCACGCCCAAAGCGACGATTTCACTGGGCAAACGGGACGATAGGATCGCGACAGTCATGCCGACGATGATCAGAATTAGTAAAATTTCGTTGGGTGATACCATGCCATTTGTAGTTGAGTGTGTAAGTCTTGCCCACGACTATAGCGCGTTTTCACGCGAACGCCACGCTCACATTCAATACGGGCGCTCCATCGCGCGATCCACCCGCGCCGCCGCCGCCATTGCCAATTTCGTCTTGGGACGACTGCCATTCGCGCCCATGAATTCGCTCGATCGCAGCGGCAGCAGCACCGTGATCGCCGTCCCGCGCCCCACCGTGCTGGCAACACTGAACGAGCCGTCCAGCAGTTCGGCGCGTTCGCGCATGTTGACCATGCCCAAACTGTCGCGCCCGTCGTAGCTCGCCATGACTTTTTGCACGTCAAAGCCGCGTCCGTTATCGGCAATTTGCAGCACCGCCATATCATTTTGCTGGCGAATGGTCACGCTGACCACTTTGGCTTGGGCGTGTTTACGCGCATTATTGATCGCTTCTTCGACAATGTAGAAGATCACGCCGCTTTGCTGGTGATCGATGTGTTCTTCGACGCCGCCTTCCACGCGCACGGCGACCGCCTGACCGTGCATCTCGTATAATTTTTCCGCCAGTTGATTCAGCGCCACCGATAAGCCCTTAGTTTCCAGCACCAGCGGGCGCAGCGTGAACAACATATGGCGAATTTCGCGCGTGGTTCTGCGCGCCAATTCTTCGACTTTCTTCAATTCTTCCGGCACTTGATCGGGCGCTTTATGGAATAACTTCTGAATGTAGCTCATCCGCATGGCGATTGCCGCGACGCCTTGCGTGGGTCCGTCGTGCAAGTCGCGCGCCAATTTCTTGCGCGCTTCTTCGTCCACATCCACGATGCGCTCTTTTTCTTCGATCAAACTGCTGTATAAAACCGCATTTTGCAGCGCAATGGTCGATTGAATGCCGATTGATGTCAGAATATCGCTGTGATCGAGCGTAAAGGCATTGGACGACTCACTGCCGTACAGCAGCACGCCGAAGTTGTCAAAACCCGCGCGCAGCGGAATCACCAGCAGCGACTTAACTTTTTGAAACGCGATGAAGTTGCTCAATTCCGGGTCGAGCTTGGCATCGCTGCCAAACACGGGAATCGCTTCGCGCAGCGCTTCGCCCACAATGCCAACCTTACCCGAAAGCACGCGCAGTTCGTCACCGCGCGTATAACGCCGCGATGACACCACATGCAGTTGACCATCGTCAATGTGAAACAAATAAATGCCTGCCACCAGCGCGTTGGCGTCGCGGTCAGGCATCCGCAAACCCAAACGCCCCGCTTCCAGCGCGGCATTGAGGACTTTACGATAATTCAGCGTCGAACTCATGATGTACGTCACTTCGGAGATCGCGCGCGTGCGCAGGCGGATGTCTTCCATCTGCGCGGTTTTTTCCTGCTGCAATTCTTCGATCACCC
>JBGSRB010000628.1:0-3984 GCA_041737735.1 Anaerolineae bacterium
GTCGGTTCGGTGGGCGCGAGCGTCGGCGCGGAATCGGTTGCGTCGCGGGTGGGCGGCGCGGTCGGCACCACCGCATCGGTGCTGAGCGAACAGCCAACCAACAGCACCAGCATAAGCGGAAAAAGCAGGCGTTTGATCATCATGCGGTTGTTATAGTCGTGGGGCGGGCAAAGCTCAAGCCCGAAAAAGCGCGGGCGACCCATTAAGCCGCCCGATCAGTGCGCTGCGAATAAAGATCATGCCTGCGGTTGCGGCTGCAAGTGCATGATGCCCACGCGCGGGTGCGTTTGCGCGTAAGCGCGCACTTCATCCAGCGCTTGCTCGAATAACGCGATCAGATCGGCGTCGCTGCCTTTGAAGCGGCGTAACGTTTGCTGCGCGCATGCCGCGCAACCGCGCATGGCGCGGAAGCTGTCGGTTTCACAGGTGAGGCAGCCGTTCAAACGGATCATCATGAGCATGAAAGCGAGTGTTTCTTCATGAAATTCACCTAAGATGGTCACGCGCTCGACCAGCGCGCTCCATTCAGCGCCGCGCAGCGACTTCAGCGACGGAATAACGTAATGGGGGAAGAACAGTTCATTATTGGCATACATAGATTATTTTTTTCCTCAGCGTGCGCCTACCGTGCGCCTGTATAAATGAGCATATGATGAGGCGCATAGTGGCATAAATAGACCTTTCGTACTGCACATGAGGCGTTGGGCGGCTCTGAATCTACATTTACGCTCATCATGCTTCTCGTTATACTATAACAGGATTTTAATCTTGCGGATCAGCCAATGCGCCCATTTGCATGTTTTTTATTGCTCCTGATTTTGAGCGCGTGCGGCGGCGGAACAGTGATGTTTGCGCCCACGCCCGCGCCGCCTGATCAATCGCCCGTGATCTACGCGCATCCAAGCGGAGCGTTCACAGCCGCGATCCCGCAGCAGTGGGCGCGCTATGAACAGAACACGACCACCCTCGCGGCGGCGGCGTTCAGCGCGCCCCATGACGATCAGCCGGCGGTGCTGTTGGCGGTGGTGAATGTGGGGCGTGAGGTCAGCGATGACGAGTTCGCGCAGATCATCAACCTGTATCAGACGCAGGTGCGCGCCGACGTGGGCGAGTATGTCGAGCAAAGCCGCGAACCGATGGGTGATGGCAGTTGGCGCTTGACGGGCTTGCGGCGCACGGCGGGCGGCGGCACGCAGCCGTTGAACACTTTCATTCAGCGCGCGGGATCGCTAATCGGCGTGATCGAGATCGTGGTCAGTCCGACGCACATGCGCGCGCTCGAACAGATCGCCAATTCGTTCGCGCTCAATGCGACCGCCGATCTTGATCCGGCGGAACTGAGCGCGCTGGCGTTCGCCAAAGAGGGCGATCTGGCGCTGCTGCACGTCGCGGCATGGACGACGCCCGAAGGCGTGTTCTTCATCACGGGGGAAGTCGCCAATTATGGCGCGAACACGCGCGCGGGCTTGGCAATCGAAGCGACGCTGCTCAACGCCGACGGTCAGCAGATCGATGGCGCGGTTGATCGCGTGATGGGGCATGGCGTGACAGCAGGCGGGTTCGCGCCCTTCAGCTTGCGCTTTGGCGGGGGACAGCCCGCCGCCGCAGCATCGTATACGCTGACGCTGAACAGCGGCGAACCAACCGACACGGTGATCGGCGCGGATGGTTTAACATGGACGGACGACTCCGAGTTTGACGCGCTCAACCGCCTGCTGATCAATGGTGAGGTGCGGAACACTACCAACGCGCCGATCCGGGAAGTGCGCGCGGTGGTCACGGTGTTCGATGCCGCGCAGGATGTGATCGGCGCGGCATTCGTCGAAGTGAGTCCGGTGTTGGCGGCGGGTGACAGCGCCGAGTTCACGATCACGCTGCCGGAACTGGGCGGCAGCGCGCAGAATTACATCCTCAGCGTGCAAGGTGTGGATTGATGCGCCTTCGTGCGCCTGATAACTTGTTTACGTTATAACGCATCGGCATCGTCTGCAAGTTTACGAACCAAGACTTTGTCGATGCGTAACTCATCCATATCGACCACTTCGACTTCCATCCCGCCAAGGTTCACTTTATCGCCCACATTAGGGATGCGCTCTAGCTTGTCAATGATCAGGCTCGCGATCGATGCAAAGTTGCGTTCCTCAACTTTTGAAGGCTTCCCTCCCACCACATGACACACACGATCATAGGTCTCCAGCGCATCCACCAACCAGGTGCCGTCCTCACGTTGAAAGTAAGTGTTTTCCTCGTCACGGTCGTATTCATCGCGGATATCGCCCACCAGTTCTTCGAGCAGGTCTTCCAAGGTCACCAAACCGATGATCTGCCCATATTCATCGATCACCAGCCCCATTTGGGCGTGGTGCTGCCGAAACTGCGCCAGAACATCACTGCCGTGCATTGATTGCGCTACAAACATCGCTGGACGCAGCAGTTGCCGAATATCAAGGTCCCATTTGCCTTCCGACACGGGCAGCAGCATGTCTTTGACATACAACACGCCCAACACTTTATCGATCGAGTCTTCGAACACGGGCAAGCGCGAATAGCCGCCCGCGATAAATTTTTCGATAATTTGGGGCAAAGGGGTATCAATGTTCACGGATTGCATTTGCGTGCGCGGTGTCATCATGGTGTAAAGCGGGCGATCAGTAAATTGAAATACACGATGAATAAACTGCGCTTCGCCAATTTCGACGCTTCCGCTTTGGGTGCCTTCGCGCACCATGTACACGATGTCTTCTTCTGTAACTTGACGGTCATCGGTCACTGGTCGGCGCAGTAAACGAAAGACTAGATTGACCGACACCGTAAGCAACCACACCAACGGACGCGCGATCAACGCCAAAATCGTCATCGCCGGAGCAGCGAAGACTGCTAGACGCTCAGCATCGAGCAATGCCAAGCGTTTCGGCACCAACTCGCCCACCACTAACGATAAATA
This sequence comes from Anaerolineae bacterium, assembly GCA_041737735.1. Taxonomy (GTDB): domain Bacteria; phylum Chloroflexota; class Anaerolineae; order Aggregatilineales; family Phototrophicaceae; genus Flexifilum. Next base: position 2,945 of record JBGSRB010000628.1, read on the forward strand.
GGTGATGAAGACCACCACCAACGCCAGCGCAACCCCTTCGGCATACGGCTCTAAAAAAGGAATGGTTTGAAACCAGCTTGTCAGCACGCTGCCAATGCGCGCGCCGCCAAATGCTGCCGAAAAGGTGCCGATCAGCGTAATGCCGATCTGCACAGTTGCCAAAAAGCGGTCTGGGTTTTCCGCAAGGTTGAGCGCTTGTTTAGCGGCTTGGTTGCCCTCATTCGCCAGCGCTTCTAAGCGGTTGCGACGGGCGGAAACAATGGCGATTTCCGAACCGGAAAAAAAGCCATTCGCCAAAGTCAAGGCAATGATCAGGATGATCTCACTGCTTAAGTCAGAAAACATCAAGGTCCTCAATCTGAAGTTCGCACGTGCATGACGCGCCTAAAGACGTACCAAACAGGTTAACGAGCCATAAGTATAAAGCTGATTATATCGGCTTGTAGAGAGCGACTTGGAAGTATAGAGCCAGTCAACGCACGCTCGCCCACCGTTTGCCCGCCTTTTATTCGCTGGCACACAGTGGACTTGCTATACTCTGTGCGTAAACCTTAACATCACCCTTCACATGGAGTGCAGGTTTGCAACCAATGGCGGCGATCATGCCCCAATTACAGATTAATCACGAACGTTTGCGCGCTGACTTTGACGCACTGGCTGAGATCGGCGCGACAGCGGAAGGCGGCATCAACCGTTTGGCGCTGTCGGTCGAAGATGTCAAAGCGCGCCAATATTTCGCGGAACGCGCCGAAGCCGCCGGGCTGCTGGTGCGCGACGACGACGCCGGTAACCTGAGCGTGATTTTACCTTCGCGCAATGCGGGCGCGCACACCCTGCTGATCGGATCGCATCTCGACAGCGTGCCAAACGGCGGACGTTATGACGGCGTGGTCGGCGTGATCGCGGGCTTAGAGTGCTTACGCACGCTGCGCGAACGCGCCATCGAACTACCGTTTAATCTCGAAGTAATCGACTTCACCGACGATGAAGGTACGTGGCAGCCGTTGTTCGGCGTGCGCGCGCTGGCGGGGGCGCTCACG
>JBGSRB010000641.1:0-2511 GCA_041737735.1 Anaerolineae bacterium
TCGGGGCTGTCAGGCGCAGGCACGCGCAGCCCTTGCAGCGGCAGCAGCCACTCGCGGAACAGGTTCAGCGGCACTTGCGACGTGATCAGCACTTGCACCTTGGGCGCGCGCTCCAGAATGGTCTGCACGAGATCGGTTGCAGGCAGCAGATGCTCGTAATTATCCAGCACCAGCAGCAAATGCCGATCTTGCACGTGCTGCACGATCAGCGTTTCCAGTTCCTGCGCGCTGGTCTGGTTGCTGATCTCAATGCCCAACACGCAGGCGATTTGATACGCCAGATCGCGCGCCGACTGCGCCTGCCGCAGCAGGATCAGATGCGCGCCGTCGCGGTAAAGCTGCTGCCGATGGAAGGCGATCTGCGTTGCCAGCGCGGTTTTGCCGATCCCCGTGATGCCGTAGATCGTCAGCAGGCGACACTGCGGCGTATTCAACATGCGCTGCACCAGCGCGATGTCGTCCAGCGCTTCGACAAACGGCACATCGGGCAGCACGATCAGCGATTGCGTGGCGCGTTGGGCGGGCAACCGAATGTGATGATTGCGAATTTGCTCAACCAGCGTCGTCGTCTCAGCTTCGGGCGCGGTGCCAAGTTCCTCATCAAGTAACTGCGCGAAGGCTTCATATTCGCGCAGAGCTTCATTGGCGCGATTGAGAAACGTCAGCAAGCGCATCAAATGCCGGCGCGCGGTGTCCCAATACGGATCAAGGTTGACCAAGCGCCGCGCGTAGACGCTGCCGATCTCATACGCGGCTTGGGCTTCCGCCAGCGTGACGATCTCATGCAGCAGGCGCGCATACAGATGATGCAGATGGCGCTGCGTTTCCCCGATCCACTCGTCGAGCGCGACCGCATCGCGGAAAGCGACATCCGCCAGAAAGCTGCCCTGATACAATTCCGCGATCTGCTGCATGTGGCTGAGCGCGTCGGGTGCATCGAGCGCGGCTAATGCCGCCGCACACCTCTGCTCGAACTGGATCGCATCCACCGTCAGCGTGATCTCGGGGTTGATCGCCAGCAGATCGCGCTCGACGATCAGCACAGCGGGCAGATTCTGGCGCACGCTGGAAAGGATCGTCCGCAAATTTTTCAGCGCTTGCTCGTCGTTGGTTTCGCTCCAGAAGATCGACGCCAATTTTTTACGGCTGTGTTCGCCGGGGTGCAGCGCGAGATAGATCAAGAGCAGCTTGGCTTTGATCGAGATGAACTCAACGCGCGTTTGCCCGTCCAGTTGAACCTGAAATTGTCCTAAAGTGCTGATTTCGATGGTTGTTGGCATAAAGTCATTTTAATTCCACATCCAGCGGGCGGGCAATGCTGTTACGAGCTTTTCGCCTGCAAATCGTCGTTGACGAGCTGGGCTTCGGCGGCGCGCACCGCTTCCTCACGGGTGGGAAACGCGCGCGTTTTGAAATTGGTGACATGCGCGGTCAGTTCGAGCATACTCCGCAGCGCCGCGCTGCGCGTGATGTGGAACATCGTGCCGCGCGTCTTGAAGCGCAGCACAGGCATCGCCTGTTTGAGCATCAGGTACAGCGGCGGCATACTTTCACATTCGGTCGTGTCGTAAAACATATGCACCATGCGCCCCGGCGCGTGCGCTTCGGCTTCGGTCAGCAAATCGACGAAGCGCTGCGCGACATATTCTAAATCTTTGACGGTCACGATTCCCGTGAACTTAGTGTCCGCCACCCGATAGGGAATATACCACGTCACTTCAACTGGCATCACTATTCCTTTCTGCAACTCGACGCGAGCAGTGCATCAACCTGTTGTGTCAGCGGGATGACTCGCCTGATACGCCTCAAGCTGCGCTTGCAGCTCAGGATACATTGAGCGCACCACCATCAGCGCTTCTTCCAAACTGCCGACGGTGGTCATGGGCTGCTTGGAAATGCGGATCACGATCGAAGTCAGCAGCTTGGCGACATCATTCTGCGTGATCAGCAGCACAAAACCCGGCTTCGCTTCCCAGTGGCGCGGGTCAACCACGTTAGAGATATCCTGCGCTGCTGAAACGGTCGAACGCAGCAGCACGCCCAAACCCGCAGCGGTCAGATCGATAACGCCGACCACGATCTCGCCGTTCGCGCGGGCGTAAGCGATGTCCAGATAATCCGCGATTTGTTTGCTCGACTCGCGAAAATCATCCAGCGTGATCTCCCCGTAAAGACTCACGTAGATGACGCGATCTTCCACAATCCATGACACAGTGTAAGCCATTATTGTTCCTTTCCGGCAGGGCATACGACGCAGCATTCAGGCAAAGGGCGCGGCACAGAGCGCCCTTTACCCGTGTGAGACACTTACGGTGCGATGTTGTAACTACCGTCTGTGCTTTCAGCGATCCAGCCCTGAACGATCTCGGTGTTCTGACCGATGCGCCCGATCCGTGCCGCGCCCGTAATCAACCACCAGTATTGACCATTCACGCATTCAGGGCCCGCATTAACTGTGACCTGCGTCCCCGCCTGATAGGAGCGCATCGCCACCGCTTCACCCGCGGGTCC
>JBGSRB010000660.1:0-1820 GCA_041737735.1 Anaerolineae bacterium
TCGTTTCGCGCGCGCTGCAAGCCTATATTCGGCGGGCGGTGCGCGGCGCTGACGCCAGCCGCATCGACCGGGCGATGCAAAAATTGGCGGGCATCCCGCGCGGCGAACTCAAAGAGATCGAGCCGCTGCCCGGCGTGCTGGTGGATGTGACCGAAGTTTATGACGAAACCATTGACGATCTCGCGCTGCGGCTGGCGCAAGAAGTGCTGACGCGCTTTCCCGAAGCGGTCAGTCGGGTGCTGCTGGCGGGTGGTGGGGCATATCACTTGGGTGAGGCGCTGCGCGCCCCGCTTGCCCCGCTTGAATTGGTGCTTGCGCCCAATGCCGAGCTTGCCAACGTGTTGGGCGCGTTTACGATGCTCAATATTCAGGCGATCAGCGGCAACTTTCTCGATCAGGGTGATCTGGTGTAAGGGCGATGCTGCGACGGTTGCGAACGGCTTGGCGCTTGTATACCGCGCTGGAAGCAGGCGACACCGATCTGCTGGTGCGCCTGTTTCCGTTTGTCAAAACTGCCTTTACGGTCACGGTCACGCGCGAAGTCGAGGTGCGCGTCGAAGTCCCCGTCGAGGTTGAGGTGATCGTTGAAGTTCCGGTGGAAGTCGAAGCCACCAACATCCGCAAACCAGCATCCAAGCCCAAACTGCGGCTTAAGCCGCGCAATGATGAAGATGATCTGCGTGATGCGCTGAGCGTCGGTTTTGATCGCTTGAGTTTCACGCCACCATCCAGCGATGCCGACGATCCAGCCGACGATTAACGCTGCATGTTGATCGCGTCGCGCAGATGCAGCGCGGCGGTGCGCGGTTGTGCATCGAAAATGACTCCGCGCCCGGCATTGATGATCAGACCACGCTGATCAGGCGTTAAGCCCGCGTCCAACACTGACTCCAGCGCATCGGGCAGGGGCGTGTCACTTGCCATCAACAGCGGCATAGTTCCGACCAACGCGCGCAGTTGATGCAGCGCCGTGACATCCGCGCCGCATAGCAACATACAATTGCCGCGCGCATTCCAGCGCTCAACCACCATTTCCGCGACGCGCAGGTACAGCGGCACATCATTGATCAGCAGATTTTGCAATTCACCCGCGCCGGGGTTCGAGGTGCGACACACGATGATCGCGGCTTTGTCGCCCCGTTCGAGGAACGGCGCGAGCGCTTCGCTGCCCATATATGGATGCAGCGTCACCGCGTCGAAGCCGAGCGTATCATAGATCGCGCTGGCGTAGGCGCGGTTGACGGCATAAGTGTCGGCGCGCTTGGCGTCGCAGATGGTGACGATGTCGGGATACACATCGCGCAGATAATCAAGACTCATCTGCAATTCGCGCCAGCCGCTTTCGCCACGCGCTTCATAATAGGCGCTGTTGAATTTGTAAGTGCTGACGTATTCGTGTGTGGCGTTGATGATCGCTCGGTTGAACTCAAACTGCGGCAGGTCTTGATGGCGGTAGGGTTCGGGCAGCGCGCGGATGTCACTGTCTAAACTCACGCACAGCAGCGAATTCACGGTGTCGATTCGGCGATTGAGTTTGTCGATGATCGTCATGATAATCCGTTTCTTAGAGCAGCAGCGATGATAGAATTGATGATGATAGCTTCATCGATTTAATCTCAATATACGCCTCAACTGTGCGGCGTGTGCGTGAAGATTTTCCGCCGTGTGATCGTAGGTGAAGCGTATGCGCTCATAGGCATGAATTCATGCTACACTGATCGTTATGACGAACAGAACACAACCACACCAAAATCAATACACACAGCAGGCGCGCACCAGCGCGCACGTACCTGCGCCTAACACGCAGAGGGCAGCCCCGC
>JBGSRB010000661.1:0-1800 GCA_041737735.1 Anaerolineae bacterium
TGCCGGGTGATGCTGCTGCGCTGCGTGCCGGGGCGACGCTGGCGGAACGGCTGGGCATCCGGCTGGTGGCGAGCAACAATGTTCACTATGCTGAACGCGCCGGACACACCCTCCAGGATGTGCTGGTGTGCATCCGAAATCTGACCACGCTCGACGAGGCGGGCGCGCTGCTGCGTCCGAATTCCGAGTGCTATCTCAAAAGCGCCGCCGACCTGCACCCGCTTTTCGCGGCCTATCCACAGGCGTTGACGAACAGCGCGCAGATCGCCGCCCTGTGCGCTTTCGAGCTGAACTTCGGTTTGCAGGATTTGCCCGATTTCGTCGCGCCCGCGGGCTGGAGCGCCCATGACTATCTCACCGCGCTGGGTCAGCAGTGGCTGGATGCCGGACGACCGGAAGCCTACCACACGCAGCTCGCCCATGAACTGGCGGTGATCGAGCGCGCGGGCTTGTCCAATTACTTCCTGATCGTCTGGGACATCATCCGCTTCGCCCGCGAACAGGGCATTCGCTGTCAGGGGCGCGGCTCGGCAGCCAATGCGCTGATCGCCTATGCGCTGGGCATCTCGCCCATCGATCCGCTGGAACATCAGCTGGTTTTCGAGCGCTTTCTCTCCGATGAGCGTCAGATCACGCCAGACATCGACATCGACTTTGATGCCGCGCGGCGTGAGGAAGTCATTCAGTACCTGTTCGCGCGCTATGGTCATGACCACGCGGCGATGGCGTGTACCTTCGTCACGTTCCGCGCGCGCTCCGCCCTGCGCGATGTCGGACGTGCGCTGGGGTTACCGGCGGATATGCTGGCGGAAGTCGCCGATCTGCCGATCGATGCCAGCTTTAGCGCTGCGCAGCGCTTCATGACACGTCCGACACTTGACCTGAACGGGCGCGGCGGCCACGCCACCTGGGCGCTGCTGACCAGCCTATGCAGTGCCATTGATGGCTTCCCGCGCCACCTCTCGATTCACAACGGCGGCATGGTCATCACCGGATCGCCCATCGCCCAGCGCTTACCGGTCGAACCCGCTGCCATGCCTGAGCGGCAGGTGGTGCAGTGGGACAAGGAGGCGCTCGAAGACGCGGGTTTGATCAAGATCGACCTGCTCGGTCTGCGGATGCTCTCGGCGATCAGTGATGCGGTGGACATGAGTGGTGCCGATCTGAGCGCGCTCGCGTTTGATGATGCGCAAGTTTACGACCTGATCAGCGCGGCGGATACCATCGGCGTCTTTCAGGTCGAGTCACGCGCGCAGCAGCAGGTCTTGCCCCGTTTGCAGCCGCGCACCTTCAACGACCTGATTGTGAGCATTTCGCTCATTCGTCCGGGACCGGTGCAGGGGAATATGGTGCATCCCTACCTGCGGCGGCGGCTCGGTGAAGAAGCCGTCAGCTATCCCCATCCGCTGCTTGAGCCGGCGCTGGCGGAGACGCTGGGCGTGATCCTGTTTCAGGAGCAGGTGATCAAAACCGCTCGCGATCTGGCGGGCTTCAGCGCGGGTGAGGGCGAATTACTGCGCCGCGCGCTCAGTGCTAAGCACGCCGATCCCCTGTTGGAGCGCTTGCAGACCGCTTTTATCAGCGGCGCAGCGGATCAAGGAGTCTCCCAGGCGGCAGCGGCGGCGATTTTCGACACGCTGCGGGCGTTCGGCGGTTATTCCTTCCCCAAATCCCATGCCGCCGCTTTCGCCGTGCTGGTCTATCAATCGGCGTGGCTGAAACAGCACGCGCCCGCCGCCTTCTACTGCGCCCTGCTCAACCATCAACCAATGGGGTTCTGGTCGCCCGCCGTCATCAGCG
>JBGSRB010000009.1:0-4438 GCA_041737735.1 Anaerolineae bacterium
CGTCGCGGTCGTGCCAGCCAGAAGATCAGTTCCGACCGCGCCCACCGCGATGATCGCCACGCCCATATACAGCAGCATGGTTATGATCAGCGCCGCGATGATCGCGCGCGGGATCACGCGGCGCGGATCACGCACTTCTTCGCCCATCGTGGCGATGCGTCCATAACCCGTGTAGGCGACGAACATCAGCGCGGTGGCTTGCAGCAGGTTGGCGAGTGGGTCGCCCGCTGGATCGAAGAACGGCGTCAGGTTCGCGCTGGCGTTCGCGGTCGCACTGGGCAATCCGCCGATCATGAATGCCGCCAGCGCGATCAGCGTGACCGTCACAATGATGATGTTGGTGATGTTCGAGCGCCGCAGCCCACTTAAGACGATCAGCGTGAGGATGATCACCACGCCCAAACCCAACGGAATCAGCAGATCGCGCCCGTCAACGCCGAGCAAATTGAGCAGATAGCCGCCAAAACCGAGCGCTGCTGTCGCCGCCGATGCGCTTTTCGCCAACAGAAACGTCCAGCCCGCGGTGAAGCCCAACCAGCCGTTGAGATAACGATAGCCATATTCATACGTGCCGCCGCTGACCGCATGATTGGCGGCAAGCTGCGCGCTGTTGAGTCCGTTGCAGATGGCGACACCCGCCGCCAGCGCGATCGCCACGATCACCGCCGGTCCCGCCACGCCCGCCCCGATGCCGATGCTGACAAAGACGCCCGTGCCGAGAATCGACCCCAAGCCCATCATGATCGCGCCGAACACGCCGAGTTCACGTCTTAAAACAGGGGTCGTCATGGTTGTGCTGCAAGCCTCACTTCATCAACATCCGTCAGACGTTAGCGCGCTTCACGGAGCATCCAACACAGGGGTGCAAGTGAAAGCATTGACGATGGGCGTCCATGTGGGGTCGGGTTGGCACGCGCTAACGCGGTTCGTCGCGTCGAAAAGCGCGAGCGTATCGTCTAATGTGCCTTCGCGCGACAGCACCACCACACGGTCGATGTTCGGACGCTCAAACAACACCTCTGAGCGCTCATTGTGCGTCAAATAATGCAATACCGGAGCATTGAAACAGGGACCTACGATCAACCAGTCGCTCGCCGTCACCCGCTCGTTAACCTGCTCAATGACGATGCGTTCAAACGCTTCGGGACTGTCCAACCGCGCCCATGTGCTGACGCTGATCAGCAGGATGATCAGCGCGACGGGCAGCGTAGCGCGGCGCAGCAACCAGACACCACCTGCACCCGCCAGCAGCACCAGCGGCGCGATCAGGTACAGATAATTACGCGCGAATAGCGTGCGCCCCGTGAGCGCATACTGCATCAAGATCGCCAGCACACCGACACCGACCACCACCAGCGTCGCCGTTAACGCCTTATGGCGGCGCGTCACGAGTGCCGCGATCACGCCTAGCACCAGCGCTGCGCCGAAAAACACGCTGATCACAGGCGCGCTGCTAGTGCTGAACACCATTTGTGACCATTCATTGAGCAGCACGCCGAGATCGAATATGCCGTAGGCGCCTAAATGCAGCCCGATCACGCCTGTCGTCGCCGACGGCAGATAGGGGATCGTGCCGATCAGTGTGCCGATGATCAGCGGCGCAATTAACAGGCGGTAACGCTGATCCTGGGTTTGACGCACCAGCACCCATAACCCGACCGCCCCCGTCGCCAGAATCATTGAGGGCAGCGTAAGAACATGCGCGGCGCTGATCGCCATGAGGCTATATTGATAGGTGCGCCGCTCAAAGCGCACGGGTGATGTTGCAAACACCAGATCGATCAACGCGAGCGTGAGGGCAACTGCCAGCGTATAGCCGCGCGCGTTGATCGCGAAATCCGGGATGATGTGCGCCGTCCCCAGCAGGATCAGCGCCAGCACGCCCGCGCGGTGATCGCCACCCGCTAAGCGCCGTCCAACCCGATAGGCGAGCGCCAGCGCGATCAGCAGGGCGGCGAATGCCGGAAAACGCAGCACCAGCGCGCTGGTTCCCGCCAGCGACGTGATCGCCCACACCTGAAGGCTGTGCAGCAGATGATTATTGGGCGTGGCATAAGAAAATAACGCGCGCAGCGGATCACTGGCATATTGATAAAGCGTGTTCGCTTCATCACAGCGCAGCACCCGATTACTGTAGCTCAGCAGCCCCGCGCTGAGCAGTAGAATCAGCAGGACGGGCAGCAGCGCGCGTGATCCCTGCCTCATAGATAGCGCGCGCTTGCCATGCCGATCAGCGCGATCAGCGTTAGATAGAAGCTGATGCGCGTGTGCAGCACCATCTTGCGCGCCAGCGTATCCAGCAGCGTCGTGCCTTCAGCCGGGATCGGTTGTCCGTCGCGCGCGTGTTGTTCGAGCGCCGCGCCGTATGCCGCCGTCGAAGTGCGCGTCGCCGAGACTCCGTGACCGAATGCCAGCAAGCCCGCCAGCGCGCCCGTTCCCAAGATCGCATTGCCGAGCGACGAATAGCTCGACCCGATGCCGGGGATGTACAGGATCAAGCCCGCGACCGTCGTCACAATGGCGGCGATCCCGACCACTGAACCCACCGGAGTCGTATTGAGTACGCGACCCATGAAGCGTTGACCGCTTTCCCCCGCCGTGAGCAACGCGGGCGCGATGAACAGCGCCAGCGACGCGCCTAACCCGAACCAGAATACGCCCGCCACGATGTGCGCCAAACGCAGCAGCGTCAGAACGAGTGGGCTGACCGAAAGTTCCATGTGTGTTATTTCCCCCTGAGTGGTGCTTTAAAGCGTGAGCAGATATGCCATGAGATCGGCGATCTGCTGCGCGCTCAAGCGCTGATCATACTGACTGTACATGACATTGGCATACCCGCTGACGACATGCGCGGCGGGCTGCACAAGGCTAATGTAAGTGTACACTTCCGCCGATTGTCCGTCTACACGTGCGCCCGCGCGTGCCGCATAGTTTTGCAAACTGGGCCCGTTCAGCGCCGATCCGTCCAAAGTGTGGCAGCTTACGCACGATGGCGCGCCGTTGATGACTTCGCCATACAACGCTGCGCCGCGTTCGGCATCGCCAGCGGGAAAATCGGCGGGCAGCGCGGCAGGTGTGGACGCGCAAGCGCTTAAGGCGATCAGCAGGGTGAGCGCGATCAAGCGGGTGTTGAGTTTACGCAAGAAGTGTGTGCCTCCGTGTGAACAAGTCCGGTGCGGCGCGCCCGCAAGTACGCCGAAAGGCGTATCATACCCACAAAAACAAATCCGACGCTACGTAGGCCTGACGTGAGACGCGCCCCGCAATCGCTTTTGCGCGTGATCAGCGGTATGCTTATCCGCCAAGTGACCGAGCTTTTCCCCGCATAGACAACACAAGGACACACGCGACCGATGGAACGACTCAAACATCTGATCCGCACCGAAGGACGCAATCTCGGCAGCGGCATCTTGAAGATCGACAGCATCCTCAATCACCAGATTTACCCCGATGTGATGCGCGAAATGGGCGATGAATTCGCCAAGCGCTTCAGCAGTGTGACCATTGATCGCATCCTCACTGCCGAGATCAGCGGGATCGCGCCCGCGTTGATGGCGGGTTTGGCGTTGGGCGTGCCAGTCGTGTACGCGCGCAAAACCAAGCCGATCACCATGTTCGGACCCGTTTTTCTCGAAAACGCGCCCAGCCACACCAAAGGCGGCGACGTGAATTTACTCGTGTCGGCGGAATTTCTGCCGCCTGATCAGGATGTGCTGATCATCGACGACTTTTTAGCGACGGGCAAGACCTTACGCGCGCTGGCGCGCATGGTGCTAAGCGCCAACTCGCGGATTGCGGGCGTGGGCGTGGTCGTCGAGAAGTCGTTTGAAAACGGACGCATCAAAATGCAGGAATGGGGCTTCGGCAAGTTGCAGATCGAAGCGCTCGCCGTGATCACCAGCATGGACGACGGTCAGATTGTGGTGGCGGATTAACCCGATGAGCGACACAGCGCTGCGTCAGGGCGGCATCGCCATTCTCGATTTTGGATCGCAGTATACGCAGGTGATCGCGCGGCGCATCCGTGAGCAGGGCGTGTATGCCGAAGTGTTCCCGCACGACGCGCCGCTTAATGTAGCCTGCCAGCACGCGCCGCGCGGCTTCATACTCAGCGGGGGACCCAACAGCGTCTATGAAGCTGGCGCGCCGCAGCTTCCCGCCTACGTGCTGGACGCAGGCTTGCCCGTTCTCGGCATCTGCTACGGAATGCAGGCGCTTACGCACGCTTTGGGCGGCGTCGTGGCGGATTCGCAGCGGCGCGAATATGGTCAGGCGACGATCACGCATGACGCCGCCGCCGATCCGTTGTTCGCGGGTTTGCCCGCCGATCTCACCACCGACGAGTCGCACGTCTTCTGGACCATCGATCTTAGCGGGAACGTGCTCGCGCTCCCCAAGGGGTCGCCGCAGACCACGCCCACGGTGCTCGCTTCGGGGC
>JBGSRB010000062.1:0-11283 GCA_041737735.1 Anaerolineae bacterium
CAACTGAGACGGTAACTAAGGAACGACCCCTACAGTGAGCGAGGCTTGTTTCAATCCCCCGGAGGGGAGCGCCTCAACTGAGACCTCGAACGTGGAAGAGAATCCTAGAATTCTGTGCCACGAGTTTCAATCCCCCGGAGGGGAGCGCCTCAACTGAGACCCAATAGCCCCTTATAGGCGCCCACCGGACGGATCGGGTTTCAATCCCCCGGAGGGGAGCGCCTCAACTGAGACCGAGACACAATGCTGTGGCAACTCATCGCAGCCCAGGCGTTTCAATCCCCCGGAGGGGAGCGCCTCAACTGAGACTCGCGTTACACAGCTGAACCAATACTTCAAGGTCTTGCGTTTCAATCCCCCGGAGGGGAGCGCCTCAACTGAGACCTTCGCCCGGACCTTGCAGGAGCCATCGCGGGTTTTGGTTTCAATCCCCCGGAGGGGAGCGCCTCAACTGAGACGTTGTCGCTCTGACAGGAAAGATGGTCAACCCATGGGTCGTTTCAATCCCCCGGAGGGGAGCGCCTCAACTGAGACCTTGTGGGATCATTAGCTTTATCAGCTATTCGATTCTCTGTTTCAATCCCCCGGAGGGGAGCGCCTCAACTGAGACAAGGTCAGCGATGACCCTTGGAGACTTCACTTCACCGCCAGGTTTCAATCCCCCGGAGGGGAGCGCCTCAACTGAGACGTCATCATCGGCGCCATCGCTGGCGCCGGTAAGGAAGGGTTTCAATCCCCCGGAGGGGAGCGCCTCAACTGAGACGTCACTGAGTTGACCTTCGGCGGCACCTTCATGGCAGGTTTCAATCCCCCGGAGGGGAGCGCCTCAACTGAGACGGTAAGGAAGACAAATCGCACCCTGAAAACATCGTTCGTTTCAATCCCCCGGAGGGGAGCGCCTCAACTGAGACAAAAATCCCTCAATCTCGAGGTGGTGGAAAATTGGTTTCAATCCCCCGGAGGGGAGCGCCTCAACTGAGACTTGTGGAACAACGCAGACTGTTGTGCTACAAGTACTCAACGGTTTCAATCCCCCGGAGGGGAGCGCCTCAACTGAGACTCTAATTTGTCCTGCACCTCTAGAATACACAAAATCGCCGCTGCACGCAACTTTTTCTCATCTGCTTGAACGCGCGCGGGCTGCGCTCAAGTGATGTGGTTTTCGGTGGTGTTTGCCCAGCATCCTGCCCGCAGCGCTTTGCCCCGCAATGGGGGTTGCTCCGCTTAAGTCGTCAGGAGCGCGGTTTTACGCCGCTGGCGGCTTCGGGGCAAATTCACTTAGTCACCCCTCTTACCACGGGAGCTGTCTGGGCTGGACGCAAAAACAGCGCATCACATACGGATGCGCTGTTCGGGTCGATGGTGGTTCAGGGGATCAGACGATATAGTAATTTTCTGCTTGGTAAAGTTTGGCTTTGCCCAGCAGCTTGACGCGCTTCAGGTCGGCACGGTTGAGCGGATAGAAACGCACGTCGTCTTCCGGTTGGTCGATTTCGCGCAGCAGCAGCAGTTCCAGCCGGATGATCTTGGTCTCATCGAGATCACACTCAAACACACTGTGCTGCACACGCCGTCCATACCCTTCGAGGATCTTATGCACGCGGGTGCGACGCTTGTCGTCAGGAATATCATAGCTCACGATCCAGAAACTCATATCAACTGCCATTCGCGTCCGGCGGAGGCTTCCGCCGCCAGCGCGTCGGCGAGGTAATTGCGTTCGCGCGGGATATGCGTGTAGGTGATGCGGGTGAACTGCCATGCCAGCTCGCACGCTTCCCAGTGCAGGGTTTTCAGGCGGGGGCGGTTCACGGCAAAGTGTCCGCTCATCTGCCGCACCACCACCTCGCTGTCCATCCGCATCTCAACCACCAGCGCTTCGGCGGCTAAGGCTAATTCAAGCCCGAGGATCAACCCGGCATATTCGGCTTCGCCGCTGGTCATGACCGGCAGCACGCGATTAGCAAAGTGCAGCACGACGCCGCGCGCGTCCAGGACAAGCGCGCCCGCGCCACCATGCTCAGGCGTGATCGAGCCGTCGCTGTAGACGGTCACCAACTTACCACCACGGCGGTTGATCTTCATCAGCGGGCAGCTCCTCTCGTAATCCTAACGCACGGGTGAGTTCGGTCGGGGTTCGGCTGGACAGCACCACCAAGCCGTTGTCCAGCACGATCACCGAGCGGCGTGGATAGCCATAAGTCATGTTCAAAATATGACTGGGGTCGGTTGCCTGCACCAGACGCAGCACCGGCGCGGACTTAGCATGGACAACAGCCAGCACGCGCTCGGCATTGATCGCGCCGCCGCGTCCGAGGATGAGCATATTGGGCATCGTAACACCTCCTTACTTAGCGCATGAGAACTGGTTCATAGGTGGCATCGTCGCCACGAATGACGCGGGCAATGCGACGGGCTTGCAGTTCCAGAATGCGGCGGTCGCTGGTCTCGCCCTGCGCCAACGGGTGAAACAGCTTGTCGGCGAGGCGCGCTTCATACGCCTGAATCACCAGTTCAACCGCATTTTGCGTCATACGCACGGGCAGATCGGGCTGTTCAGTCCATTCAAAATCCGCCAGCGTGATGTAACCGTTCGTTACCAGTGTCAGCACCACAATATCGGCAATGGTCGGTCGAAACTCTTCCATGATGTCCAGTGCCAGCGCCGGACGGTTGTAGCCCAAGGTGTGAAAGAAGCCGAGATAGGGGTCGAGACCGACAAGTTGAATGCTGGCGACGACATCCTTCAGCAGCAGCGTATACACAAAACTGAGCAGGGCATTGGCGGGGTCGGGCGGTGGATAGTACTCACGTGTTTTGAACCCCCAGTCGGCGCTAAAAAATGTACGGATGGCGGCGAAATAGTTCGCTGCCGCCTTGCCTTCATAGCCGCGCAATTGATCAAGATCGCGCGCGTCTTCCACGCGTTCCATCATCTGCATCATGCCGCGTAGCTCACGCGCGGCGCTGTTGTCTTCTTCGGCGCGGCGCTGAAGCACCACGCGCTGGTTGGAAACTTTGCCGATGACGATCTGGCGGGCGATTTGCAAACTGCGCGCGAGGTCATCACACAACCGAAGCTGCTGATGGCGTAGCTCCGCAAAGCGCGACTCGTTGCGCGTCAGGCGTCCGCGATAGGTGCCGTAACTGCTCATAAACACCGCGTCAACATCGGCGCGCAGCAGCAAGACCGCTGCTGGCGTCGTCAACTGCACATTGCCCACCAGCACCAACTGTTCCAAATTCGCCAGCGGAATCCGCAGCAGCGCGTTCTTGCCCTGCATGACCCGGAGCTGCTCCCCACTCTTGCGGATCATGCTGCCCTGTTCACGCACATACACATCCACATATTCATCAATCACAGGCAGTAGGCCCCCCAATTCAGTGGAGCGCCGAATCGCTGCTTTGATGGCGTGGACTTGATGTAGTCTGATGCACAGGAAGTTGGCACAAATGCCATACATGGGATGACACAGCCGACTCGACGTGAGGGCGATGTGATTACTAAAATGGAAGATGAAACGATTATCAAATCCCATCGGTCGGACGAAAGCATATCGACAGCAGAACATGCAACGGTTTCAGAAAGCGCATAAACCAATTGACACGCACACGTACCTACGTTATGCTATTGTCTAGACAAATGCGCCGGATTGTTCAAGACAAACGTTGACCAGCGTATCTGTAAAACATTTTCATTTAAGGAGAATGATCACGATGTTACGGAAAACCCTTTTGTTGGTGTTGTTAGTGTTGCTTATTATTCCCCTTTCGATTGTGGGAGCGCAAGGCACGTGTGACGGTGAAACAGCCACCCTGCGCCTCGATGACTGGTCGAGCGGCGACCGCGTCGAATATATGAATCAGGTACTGGCAGCATTCATGGCGGAAAACCCGTGCATTAATGTTGTAACCGAACCTAATATCAGCGACGACGCCAGCACGCGCCGCCTGACGCAAATTTTGAGTGGAACCGCCCCTGACCTGATCGCCACGGGTGAATCATGGATTCCTCTGTATGCTGAGGCGGGTGCGTTCCTTGATCTGTCCCAGTTTGTCGATGGCGAGAACGGTTTCGTTCCCGGCGAAATTTTCTATGAAGCGGTTTACAATCAGGGCTTCTATCAAGGCACCCCATATGCCGTTGCCAAAGATTACAGCGTCAGCGCGTTTTACATCAACACGGCGTTGTTTGAGGCGGCGGGCATCCCCTTGCCTGAAGATGGCTGGACGTGGGACGACGCGCTCGATCTCGCGCTCGAACTAACAGTTGATGCCAATGGCAATAACGCCAACAGCCCCGATTTTGACGCCAGCAACATCGCCCAATATGGTATGGACATTATCCCCGATGGCTGGTGGCGCGGTTACCAGAGTTATCTGTATTCGTGGGACGCACACACGATCAGCGACGACGGGACAACCACGGAGGGTTACCTGAACAGCGAGAACGCGATTGCGGCGTGGGAATTCTATCGTGATCTGGTGCATGAATACGGTGTTGCACCGAGCGCCACGCAGATCGGTTCTGTTGAGGGCGGTCGCGTGCAGATGTTCCAGGATGGACGCATCGCCATCGGTATCACGTTCCATGGGCCCTGGTGGCAGGATGTGCTGAACGCCACGCCTAATCTCGAATGGTCAGTCGCCCCGCTGCCCGCTGGTCCCAACGGCACGCGCGAAAGCGCCGTAATGTGGATGGGTTGGGGCATCAATGCCGCAACTGAACACCCGGAAGCTGCGTGGGAACTGCTGCGCTATTTGACCACCGAACCGGGACAGCGTGTGTTCGCGCTCAAGGCGCTGAGCGCTGACCGTGCCGTCGCCGAGGAAATGCAGCGCGTGGATGACCCGTACTGGGGCGTGTTCCTGTCCGAGTCGGATAGACTGGGCGTGCTGGACGAACAGCTCAACCCCTTCTACGGGCCGTGTGTGTTTAATCCGGCGGGCGATCTGCTGACCCGTGTGATGAGTGAAGGCGGCGACTCCATCGACATTCAAGCCGAGCTGGATGCGTTGGTTGTCAGTGCGGATCAATGCCTGGCTGAATCAGCCGAAGCCGGCGTGGAAAGTGCCGCAGGTCAAAGCTAACCACCCAACTGCTGCTGCATGATGACGCGATCCACTGCGCCGCGCTGGGCGGTGGATCGCGTTTAGTTTCCCGCTTTGTTGGTTTGGAGAAGCCCCTGATGCTCGCACGCTTGTCTACGCGCTTCAATCTGCGCTCACCCATGGCGCGACGTGAGGCGCTTACATTTTACATTTTAATTTCCCCGTGGCTGATTGGGTTTTTCGGCTTTCTGGCTTATCCGATGCTGCGTTCGCTGTATCTTTCGTTCACAAATTATAATTTACAGGGCAACCCAGTCTGGATCGGCTGGCGCAATTACGAGCGCATTTTCGCTGATCCCGATTTTTGGCAGTCGCTTAAAGTGACGTTTCTGTATGCGCTGGGCAGCGTGCCGGGCAGCACCATCATCGCACTGATGATCGCGCTGGTGCTGGCGCAGAAGCTGCGCGGCGTTAACATCTGGCGCACGATCTTTTTCCTGCCGTCAGTTCTCAGCACGATTGCGGTGGCGATCCTGTGGTTGTATGTTTTCCGCCCTGAAGGCGGCTTGCTCAACATTTTTCTGGGCTGGTTCGGCATTCAGGGCCCCAATTGGCTGAACAGTGAAACGTGGGCGTTGCCCGCCCTGATCCTGATGTCTTGGTGGTCGGTTGGTGGGCAAATGGTGATCTATCTCGCCGGGCTAAAGGGCATTCCCGAATCGCTGTATGAAGCCGCTGAAATCGATGGCGCAAACAGTATCCAGAAATTCCGCTTTGTGACCATTCCCATGCTCAGCCCCACGATCTTTTTCAATGTGGTGCTGGCGATCATCGGTGCGCTTCAGGTGTTTGATACAGGCTATGTGCTGACGCGCGGCGGGCCCAACGATGCCACGCTGTTCTACATGATCAACCTGTACGAGCGCGCCTTTCAACTGGTGCAGTTAGGCTATGCTTCAGCGCTGGCATGGATTCTATTCCTAATCATTATGGTGATCACGCTGCTGGTCATTCGCTCATCGGTGCTGTGGGTGCATTACGAAACGGAACAGCGATAAATAATATGGTTGATTCTGCGCAAAAACTCAGCGTGCCAACAGCGCGCTCTTTCAACTGGAAGCGCCTGCGCACCTCAAAAACGTGGCAGCGCAGCTTACGTCTTGCCGTCAGCTATGGCTTTTTGCTGATCGGCGCCGCTTTTATGCTTTTTCCGATGTTGTGGATGTTTAGCGCCAGCCTTAAACCCCCGTGGCAGATTTTTACCGATCCGCCGATTTGGATTCCGCAGCGTTGGGAAACCGTGCAAGCTGGAACCACAAACCGCGAGCTGCTGCTCTATCGCGTTGAACATGAAGATGTGCAGCAAAATGTGATCCGTCTGGGTTCGCGTCGCTACACTACGATCCTGCGCGCAGACGCCGATCTGCCCCTGCTGAGTGTACCGACTGATCAACTGAGCGACGCAGTAGCGCAGGATGTGGACGGCATCACGTTCAATGTACGCCAATGGACACCCCCCGGCGCCGAGACACGCGAAGTCGTCGCGCTGGCGCGTGGGGAGGGCGATACGCTGCTGGTGGCTGCCTTGGAAGCGGTACAGCGAGCAGCCGTTCGTCTGCCGCTAGATGTGGTGAACAGCGGCGCGCGCGCGAATATCGAACTTGAGGGCGCAGAGTTTCGCGGACGTGAGCTTGCTATCGACGGCACGCTGACCGCTGTCATACCGCTGGGTCCCGAAAGTGATCTCGCCGTAGTTGGCACACCGGAGATCGCCGCTGCCGCCCGCATCGTGCCGGGTGCGATGCTGTTGGACGCCGGGGAAGCCGTAGTTGGGGAAACTGAACTGCGCCTGAGCCGCCTTGATGGCGACACGGCAGATTATATTGTGATTGCGCGCGATGCGTGGCATCCGGTGATTGATGAACTCGAACTCGACGCAGCGGGGTTCATCGCCACATCGGATCAACTGGGTGCACGCGTCGAAGGTCTGGTGAATGATGTGGCAATTCCGGTTGCACTGTATACGCCACCCGGTGCGAATGAAACTGCGTTCGATGTGGTGATTCTGGTCAGCGGGACAACGCGCAGCCTCGTGATTCCGGTCAACAGCGCAACCACTCTGCGGCTTGCCGAAGTCGGCGGATTAACGAGCGCGCGCGGTGATGTCATCGAGCGTATTCCGTTTCGCGTGCAGGATGGTTTCAGCGAAGGCGAGTTGACGACTTCAGTCGCATTAGTCGGTGAACCGCGCGACATGGCGTTGATCGTGCCGCGCAGCACAGTTGATGATGCTTTCGATGTTGCGCCAGCACAGCTTGAGCGCACCATGCACCCTGAATTGCGCTTCGATGGCTATCGTGCGGCGCTGGAAACCAAAGTTGGCGATACCTATTTCCCGACTTTCTTCCGCAATTCGTTCGCGTTGGTGCTGCTCAACGCCATTGGGCATGTGTTTTCATGCGTGGTGGTGGCGTATGCCTTCGCCCGTTTGCGCGCGCCCGGCAAGAGCTTCTGGTTTATGGTGCTGCTCAGCACGATGATGCTGCCCTTCCCGGTGACGCTGGTGCCAATGTACGAGATTTTCCGCGATCTGGGCATGATCAATACGCTGTTTCCGCTGTTCCTGCGCTCGTTCTTCGGTAACGCTTTCCTGATCTTTATGCTGCGCCAGTTTTTCGCCAACATCCCGCGTGAACTCGAAGAAGCCGCGCGCATTGACGGTGCCAATGTGCTGCAAATCATCTGGAATGTGTTTGTGCCGCTCAGCCGCGCTGCCATCGCCGCTGTGATCATTTTCACCTTTTGGTGGACGTGGAACAGCTTCCTTGAACCCTTGATCTACCTGAACAGCCCGGAGTTGTTCCCCGTGTCGCTTGGGCTGAACTTCTTCAAGGATCAATACGGCACGATTTACTATGATCGCATGATCGCGGCGTCGGTGCTGAGTATGCTGCCGATGATCGGCATCTTCTTCTTCGCCCAGCGCTACTTTATTGAAGGTATTCAGCTTACCGGCTTGAAAGGGTGAGATCGGATGGTTCTGGGAATAAGTTCTCTGGCGGGCATCGCGCATTTGCGCCCGCATGTGCGCCGTGAACGCGCCAGCAGCTATGATCGCACGGGCGGCAATCGCGATTGGTGGGCGTTCCTGCCGGACGAAACGCGCGCCATTACCGAGATTAACGGGGCGGGCTGCATCAAACACATCTGGTGTACCATGTTCAGCCCCGGCGGATCGCTGGAATACCGCAAAACTGTTATCCGCATGTACTGGGATGGTGAAACCGCGCCTAGCGTCGAAGCACCGATTGGCGATTTTTTTGGGATGGGACACGGGCTAGCGAAAAATTTCGTTTCGCTGCCGTTACAGATGAGTCCTGAAAACGGGCGCGGGTTCAACTGCTGGTTTCCGATGCCTTTTAGCGATAATGCGCGCATCACGATTACCAATGAGAGCGACACGCCGCTCAATTTTTATTTTTACGTCGATTACGAAACCTATCCCACATCAACCGACATGAGTGGTTTGGCACGTTTTCATACGCAATGGCGGCGCGTCAACCCGGTGCAAGGTTGGGCAGACCCGACGGTGCGCTGGGCGCAGAACGCCGATGCCATGTGGGAAGCATGGTCAGTGCCGAACCTCGACGGCGCCAACAATTACGTCATTCTCGAAGCCGCCGGTGCGGGGCATTATGTCGGCTGTCACCTTGACATTGATGTGTTCGAGCGCCAAGCCAACGACTGGTACGGCGAAGGCGACGATATGATCTTCATCGATGATGAACCCATGCCGCGCTTATATGGCACTGGCACAGAAGATTATTTCAACACGGCGTTTTGTCCAACGCAAGAATATAACGCACCCTATCATGGCGTGATCCTGTATCAAGGCACACCCGACTGGCAATGGAGCGGCAAAAACACCGTGTATCGGTATCACATTGAAGACCCAATCACGTTCACTAAGTCGATCAAGGTGACGATTGAACACGGTCATGCTAACAAACTGACTTATGACATGGCATCGACCGCATACTGGTATCAAACCGAGCCGCACGCGCCGTTTCCTGTGCTGCTGCCCGTCAATCAACGTCTGCCACGCTGACCAATGACTCAGTTGGCATGAGGAATGCTCTGTATGCAGTCGATATCAAGGGTTTTAATCCCCTCAGGCGCACCAGATGAGACGTGAAGCGAACCTGTTGCTGCGCATCCTCATCGCTGGTGCGGAGACATAACGCACTGGATTCGGGGAAAGCTGAGCGAAGTGCTTGGAGCACGGACACACGAGCATCTGATCGTTGAAGCGCGCGCAGAGGGGTTGGTTGGCGGATGATGGCAAACGCCACATCTTACTGTCCGGTGCTGACTGAGACTTCAAGGGCGCTAAAATTTTGATTTCCCGTAGAAATGAAATCGGGTACGGCAACCGAGAATCGGTTGCCGTACCCGTACCGTACCTATTTTTCATCCGGTGGCTATGTCCGGTTTACAGTGCAGGTGTATTGACAGGTGTCGGCGTCAGTATGCCCTGATCCACGGGTGTTACAAGCGGTGTGGGCTGAACATTATCGGCTTGTTCGATTTCAACCACCGGAATGGTCACTCCGGCGCCAGCGATACCCCCGATTCCGCCAGCAACAGCGCCAATCATAATGACGGCAAAGGCGATCAAAGCCATGCGTCCAATCGCTTTGGTCGTTGCTTCAGCCGCTTCACGGGCATTGTGTTTCGCCTCAATGCGTGCTTGTTCAAGTTTTGCGCGTGCCTTTGCCTGAAGGCGCTCGGTTTCCTGCTTGGTCTGGTTCAGCACCTCTTCACCTTGCTGACGCAGACGGTGGTATTCTTGTTCCCACTCGGCGATTTTTTGTTCTGCCTCTTGGCGACTCATATTACCGCGTTCGGCGAGTAAAGCAATCAGGTCTTCGTGATCCACCTGATTAGTCTGATTCTCAAGTTGCCCGACTGCCTGTTGGCCCCGTTGGAAAAGTTTATTGAGCGCATCATTCACAATATGCCGCGCGTGCGTTGGATCTTGCTGGATCTGCTCGGCGTATGAACGTTCCACCAACAGCGACCTCAAGCGTTTCAATCTCCCGAAGGGGAGCGCCTCGACCGAGACCGAAGGGGAGCGCCTCGACCGAGACCGGAGGGGAGCAAGCCTTGCTCTTTGGCCTAGTAATAGTTTCAATCCCCCGAAGGGGAGTAGCGAGATTGCCTGAGGCGTGCGCGATCATCTGCTGATCTTCGAGGGGGTCGGCGATGCGAAGCGCCTCACAGTGTTGTTCGATCGCTTTAGCGCCGCGCCCAAGCTTGAACAAGACATTGCCGATGTTATCCAGCGTGTGCGCCAGCGAACGCCGATCGCCCACTTGTTGGTGGCAGTTGATTGCCTCCTGATAATGCTCATACGCACGCTGATAATCTGAAACCGCATTTATCAAGTGATGAACCGCGCCAGTGTTTCAATTCCCCGAAAGGGTTCTGTAGCGCTGCAACCGACGCAGCGCGACAGCATGTTGCTCGTCGTAATTGTGTTTCAATCCCCCGAAGGGGTTCTGTAGCGCTGCAACGTTGATCACACGCGGGCGCTCGCCGCATTTGGCGCAGTTTCAATCCCCCGAAGGGGTTCTGTAGTGTTGCAACTCATTTGCGCCGCTATCGATCCCGAAACCATGACCGCGTTTCAATCCCCCGGAGGGGTTCTGTAGCGCTGCAACGCTGGCGCGTTCGATGCGCGGTTCGCGCTGCTGACGTTTCAATCCCCCGAAGGGGTTCTGTAGCGCTGCAACCATGTGGAAATGGTACAAGGACGTTCCGCACGAGTGGTTTCAATCCCCCGAAGGGGTCTGTAGCACTGCAACCATTCCCGATCTTCACGTTGCGCTTGATTGGATCGAGTTTCAATCCCCCGAAGGGGTACTGTAGCGCTGCAACAGAATCGCTTAAAACGCCAATTAGGGGGCTTAAAAGTTTCAATCCCCCGAAGGGGTTCTGTAGCGCTGCAACAAGCGGATCGGTTTATATCGTGCGCTGGTGTATAGAGTTTCAATCCCCCGAAGGGGTTCTGTAGCGCTGCAACTGGGCAAACAGGGCGTGCGCGATGTGGTGGCGACGATGTTTCAATCCCCCGAAGGGGTTCTGTAGCGCTGCAACTTTTTTATCGAAGTTAAAAAAGGTGGTGATCATGGGTTTCAATCCCCCGAAGGGGTTCTGTAGCGCTGCAACCGC
>JBGSRB010000066.1:0-8336 GCA_041737735.1 Anaerolineae bacterium
CGGGAAGCGCACACGCGCGAATGTCCAGCCGTGCAGCGCGCCGATCAGCGCCAAGCCCCACCCGATCACGCCCGGATAGGCGATGTATTCGCTGAAGATCAGGCGGTCGAACGAGGGCAGTAAGCCGCGTCCGGTCACGAATGGATTGAAACTGAACGCGGTCGCCTGATTGATCTTGAGTCCGCCGCGTCGATTGCTCACGCTCGACATTTCCAGCGTCGGAATGAGCTGCGGCACGGTCAGGATCAGCGCGCCCACGCCTGCCAGCGCCAACGTGATCACGCCGCGCACCGGGCGAACGCACAGCGCATACACGCCCGCGCCGATCAGCGTGATAAAGACCGTCTGCGTGTGTCCGCTGAAGAATTGCAGCGCGATGGCGGCAGCCAGCAGCACGCCATGAAATACGCGGTGGGGTGGGGTGATACTCTTATGCAAACACCAGATGATCCACGGCAGCCACGCCAAGCCCTGAAGCTGGTTGATCTGCTCGATGTGTCCGCCGATATGCCCGCCGAACGCGAAGATCAGCGCTCCTGTCAGCGCGGCTAGGCGTCCCACGCCGAGACTCGCGCGCGCCAGAGCATACGCGCCGCACGCCACCCACCACACATGCAGCACAATGCTGATGCGGATCGCGTTGGGCGCGTCCAAGTTGCTGGTCAGCCAGTTGGGGGGATAAAACGTGCCGATCTGACTGTTCGCCAGCAGCGGCACGCCCGCGAAGATGTGCGGCGACCACAACGGCAGCATCCCCGCACGGAACGCGGCATCGCGCGCTGTCCAGTAGGGATAGAAATAGGCGAACGTATCCCCGCGCGCCAGAATGCGATCCGTGAACGCCAATTCGGAGAAGAAGATCAGCGTCAGCGCCGCCAGCACGATGGGAATGATCAGGTTATGCCGTCGGGTCATGCAGACAACCTAAGCTTGCTCTTACACGTGTAAAATGCTATAATGAAACTAGACAAGCGCAGGATCAATGCTAGGTCGTCGGTCAGACGGCAGCTCCTTGGCGAGTGGGTTCCTAGCACCTGGGGTCTATATTCAGATAACCCGCTAAAATTGAAAATTGTACGCATCGCGAAGCCACGTTAAGTGGCTTTGTGTTTGGAACAGGGCGTCCGTCTCCGAGGGCCAGAACTTCAAGCCGTAACCGGCGTAACGCCCCGCATCCTTGTAGATCAAGGGTTGCAGCATCCGCACATAGCGATCTTCGTTAAACCCATATTGATTAAGCTGCACGCCAAAAAAGAAGCTGCTGGCAACCGCATCAGCGAGTTGCAGCCCCATGCGTTTAGCAGCATAAGCCATGATCTGATCGCGCTTGATCACATTCCAATCAATTTGGATCGCGCCCACTTTGGTTTGACGCTGCAATGTTTCCATGTACTCTCGAAATTCTTCGTATTTCATGCCGCCGCGATTAGAGAAGATGATCTCAGCCGAACCATCGCCCGCTGTTTTAGTGGTCGTGTGGTCACGACAGTACCATGAAACCCGCTCTAAGAGTAACCGAGCGGCGTAAAAATACATGCGATTTTTCTGCTGGAACACTTCCACATTCTTGATCGATGGCTTGTGCATCAGCACGACAAATGCTTTCAAATCTGCCTGCGCCAACACGCTCAAAAACGGGATGCGATGTTCGTGTTTGAGCTTGCGAAAATGCAGCGGATCATGATCTTGGCGATGCAAAACCTGTTCCCGCACATGATCCACCAGCTTGACCGTTTCCAGATCGGTGGCTTTAGGGGTGACGACGGCTGATAACACAAACCAGTCGGGGCTTCCTTTGCTGAACATGAAGCCTTCGTCACCCGACTCATCAATGTAGACCACCCAGCTTACGGTCATGCTTGCTCATTTCTATGCGCCGCACGCAGATTAACGGGCGGCGGCTTGCGCCGCAACCCGTATGGTGAAGTTATTCCGCCAGCGCGTGTTCGTCGCGTGGAGCGCCCAACCGCGCCCGTTCCTGATCGACGATTTCCGGTTCGAGCTTGACATACAGCGGTGACGGTTCACGCAGCGCCTGCCCCGCCTTGAGATCGCTTTTCGCCCACTTGCCCACCGCGCCCGATCCGTCGTAGACCAGCGCGTTATGATCGCGCGCGCCTTCGCTGTACGCCGCAATCGTCAGATCACCGAAGAACTGACCGTCATAACCGAGCAGTTCATGCACGCGCTGCGCCGAAAACGGCAGGAAGGGCGCGAGGATCGTCTTGAGATTGTCGATCACGCGCAGGATCGTGTAGACCGAACGCGCCGCATCCGCCGGATCATCCTTGATCGTCGTCCACGGCTTGCGCCCGTCGAGATAAGCATTCGCGTCGCGCACGATGCCCATCGCCGCCGAGAGTGCCTCGCGCAGCTTGACGCGCTCCAGCAGCGCGGCGACTTCCTCGAAGCCTGCTTCGGCGCGCGCGAGAATGGCGAAATCGGCATCGCTCAGCGCGTCATAGGTCGGCACTTTGCCATCAAAGCGCTTGTAGGCGAACGCCAACATCCGGTTGACCAGGTTGCCCCACGCCGCCAGCAGTTCATTGTTCACGCGGCTGAGGAAACCATCCCACGCGAAATCGCTGTCATGCGTTTCAGGAAACGTCGCCGCCACGTAATAGCGGATCGCGTCAGGCTGATCACGTTCGAGAATATCGGGCAGCCAGATCGCCCAGTTGCGACTTTTGCTGAACTGCTTGCCTTCGATGTTCATGAACTCGTTCGCGGGAACATCATAAGGAAGCTGCAAGCCGTCGGCGTCGTGATAGATGCCGTCGATGCCCAACAGTTCGGCGGGCCAGATCACGGTGTGAAACGGGATGTTATCCTTGCCGATGAAGTTGTAAATTTCAACATCGGGGTTATACCACCAGTCTTTCCACGCATCCGGCTGACCTGTGTTGGTCGCCCATTCGATGCTGGCGATCAGGTAGCCCATCACGGCTTCAAACCACACATACAGGCGCTTGCTATCCCAACCCGCCAGCGGCACGGGAATGCCCCAATCAATGTCGCGCGTGATCGGGCGACCGCGCAAGCCTTCGCCCACGAAATTGCGACTGAAGCGCACGACATTTTGCCGCCAATGCGATTCATGCTGATCGAGATAGGCTAAAAGCTGTTCGCTGAACTTGCCCAACTCAAGGAAGTAATGCTCGGTCTCGCGGATGATCAGGGCTTCTTCGGGGTGATTCTTGCTGCGCGGGTTGATCAGCTTGGTGGCGTCCAACAGATTGCCGCAGTTATCACACTGATCGCCGCGCGCATCGGGATAATTGCAGATATAACACTCGCCTTCGACATAGCGATCCGGCAAAAAGCGGCGCTCGATCTCGCTGTAGAGAAGCTGCTGCTTCTCTTTGTATAAATGTCCGCGTTCGAGCAGCAGCGTGAAAATATCCTGCGCGATGCGCGCGTGATTTTCCGTGTCGGTGTGCGTGAATAAGTCGTAGCTGATGCCGATCTTCTGCTGCGTGATCAGAAAGCGCTCGTGATAATGCTCGAAAATCTCACGCGCGTTCACGCCGCGCTTGTCGGCTTCGACCGAGATCGGCGTGCCGTGACTATCCGACCCCGACACCATCAAAACGTGATTGCCGCGCAGCCGATGAAAGCGCGCGAATATATCCGCAGGCAGATACGCGCCCGCCAAATGCCCGACGTGCAGATCGCCATTAGCGTAGGGCCATGCTACCGAAACGTGAATGTGCTTGGGCATTGTCGATCCTTCATCCATCATGCTGAAGCTTGAACAGTGAGTTTACCTTGTGCCGCTTGAATTGCATCCGTGTTCGTGATCAAGACAACAAAAAACCGCCTGACAATGCAGACGGTTTGAGATCACTTCTGTGAACGCGCACCTCATTCACGCACGCGAACCTAAACCCCGTCTGCTGATCAGCGCGGTAGACATTCGCATAACGAAAACGTGCGCGTGTGTATTCATGCCCCTGATTGTACGGCTTTCAGCGGCGCGGGTCAAGCGCTTGCTTGCCCATCATCATCCGGCACTTCGGCAAAAGCTTCCAGCGCTGGCAGCGTTTCATCCATGCTGTTGAGGAAGGCTAACGCTTCGGCGCGCGTGTCGAAAATGCGATAGCGCGTTTGAAACAAACGCCCCATCATATTGCCAATGAAGCCCACCACGCGATTTTGCACCGAATGCGCCACCACCCACCCCAAGCGCGGATGTTTATAAGCTTCGCCCGTCACGTTGCTGAGCGCGCTTAGACTAATGGGCATCGCCGTGAGCGCGCTGGCATCATGCACGGAATGGATCAACGGACTGTCACCGACTGTAAGCATCTCCATAATGACGTTTACAGCGCTTTCAAGTTCTTCCAGCGTCACATTACCCACAAAGCGCGCGTTCATCAGGCGTCCTTCGATCAACCAGCTCACTTCAAGTGCCATAATGCGTTTCCTTGCTCTATCAACTATATGAAATATTGTAGGCAAAGCCTTAAAAATTTCAAATTTGTTACTTGCGGGTAAGCGGTTGGGCGCTTGGTACTTGGGTTGACGCGGCTGTGGTCTGGCTTGTGCCTTGTATTTTTAGCGGCGCTGTCTATGCTCTTGAGCATGAAAACAACCTTTCTCGGCGCGACGCGCGCCATTTTCTACAAGGATTTGCAGGCGGAACTGCGCGGACGCGATCTGATCGGCGCGATGAGCTTATTCGCGCTGCTGGCGGTGCTGGTGTTCAGCTTCGCGCTCGAACTGGATCGCATCGCGCGCGCCGAGTCAATCAGCGGCGTGCTGTGGGTGACGATCATCTTCGCCAGCATTCTGGGCTTGAACCGCAGCATGGCGCAGGAACGCGATCAGGGGAATTTCGACGCGCTGCTGATCGCGCCCATCGACCGCGCGGCGCTGTTCGCGGGCAAGCTGGCGGGCAATTTCGTGTTTGTCACGGTGGTCGCGCTCGTGATCGTGCCGCTGATGACGATCATCTACAACATCACGCTGATCAATGGGTGGGTGCTGGTCACGCTGGTGTTGGGAACATTCGGCGTCACGGTGATCGGCACGCTGCTCAGCGCGATGACCGTGCAAACGCGCGGACGCGAAGCACTGCTGCCCATCGTCATGCTGCCGATCACGCTGCCGCTGCTGTTGGCGGCTGTCCGCGCGACGACGAGCATTCTGCAAGGCGCTGAACCCGACACTTGGCTGTTCTGGATCGGGCTGCTGGCGGCGCTCGATGTGATCTTCCTCACCATGAGCGTGCTGTTATTCGGGTATGTGGTGGAAGAATGAACACATGACCTTACAACGTTGGTCACCGATCCTCATCATTAGCGCCTATGCGCTGCTGGCACTGCTGCTGTTCCTGCCGCATGGCTTCAATCAGGGCGTGACCGGCGATGCGTGGATTTACTTCCTGCAAACTGATGAAGGCAACGCCTTTGCCGCCGCCAGCGCCACGCGCTTGTTCCTGCCTATGGTCTGGGAACTTGCCGCCGCGCTGAGTCCGGGAGCATGGGTGGGTTTTAACGTCATGCTGCTGCTGCTGCTGGTCGCGCGCGGCTGGCTGATGTATGCCCTTGTTCGCCTGCTGACGGGCGATCAACGGCTGGCGTTCGCGGTCGGTGCGGTCGCGCTGGTCATTCCGGTGGATACAGGCGTATTCTATTTGGGCGCGCTGGCGATTCACTTCACGGTGTTCTGTTTTTTGCTGGCGCTGCGTATGTTGATCGCGTTCTGGCGCACACCGCGCGTTTCGCTGGTGCTGCTGCTGTGGATCGCGCTGTTATTCGCCGTCGGCACGTATGAACTGGTGTATGTATTCGTGGCGGTCGCGCCGCTGCTGCTCTTGGTGATGCAGCGGTCGGGACGCATCACCCGCAAGATCATCGGCGTCACCGCGTTATGGTATCTCGTGCCGTTCGCCTATGGCTTGTGGTATCTGGCGATCATCACGACGTTTCCCCATGCGGCGGCGTATCAAAGCGGTGTAATGAGCGGGGTGGATAATTCCATCGGGGCGATCAGCGCCAGCTTAGCGACGATTTACGCCCGTCATTTATTCACGGGCTGGATCACACCCGTAGGCGTAATCCACCTGCTGGATGCGATCATCGGGTTAGCGGCGGGCGCGCTCGTGCTGCTGATCGGTTGGGGTGTGCTACGCGCCTCTGAACCAGCCATGACCAACGGATCGATCCGTGTGCTGCCGCGCCATCTGCTGCTGATCGGCTTGATGATCATCGGCTTGGGGGTCGTGATCTATTTGCCTACGTTCATGCGCGATGATCCCTTGCGTACCGCGTATTACTCATCGCTAGGCGCGGCGCTGGCGCTGGTGGCGCTCTGCTGGTGGATCAGCTTGCGCGTGCAGCGTGCGCGCGTGTTCTTCGGCTTGGTGGCGCTGCTGGTGGCAGTGGGCAGCACGCAATTGAGCGCGCAGCGGCGTATTTACGTTGAACAGTCGATCGAGCAGCAGTTGGCTTTGGCGCGCCTGGCGCAAACCATCCCGCACGTGGAGTCAGGCACGCTCATCACCGTGATCGATGATCAAGCGAGCGCGCAGCCACTCCGCACGAGCATCGGCAGCATTTTAAGCCTGGATTACATGCTGCCTGCCGCCTATGCCGATTACACGCTTCACGCCTCACTGTGTTGGTTGGAGGCGGGAACGATCACGCACTGCACCTTTGCCGCTGACGAATTTTTCGCGCCGTCGATCCGTGTGGGCTGGAACAGTGCGCGCTACGATCAATTGGTGGTGCTGCTGCATGATGACCGCGGCTTCAGCATCGTGACCGATCTCACGCCGTATATGGGCAGCACACCACCCACTTACGATCCGCTGCGCTTGATCGATACTGACGCGCCGCTGCCGCGTCGGTTTGGCACTTTGCTACGCATCCATTGAATTTCTTTAGTAGGTTTGCTAAGATTTCTACAACTTTTGCGAGTATCAGGAGCAGTTTCCTATGACAGCGGTTCAATCGACCGTGAACCCCGCGCGCACGGAGGCGGTCACGCCCGCGCGCACGCCGCGCTTGCTGGTGATCCTCAGTTTGGCGACCGTGATCGGCGTGCTGATCGGCTTGTATTTCGCGCTCGTCTACGCCGGACAAGATGTTGATCAGGGTGATGTGCAGCGCATCTTCTACATTCATATAGCGTCGTTCTTCGGCGCGTTCGGCGCGTTGGGTGCGACGTTAGTCGGCGGCATCGCTTATTTACGCACGCGCGCCGTCAAGTGGGATGCGCTGGCACTGGCGGGCGTCGAAGTCGGCTTAGCGCTGGCGCTGGTCAACTTGGCGACGGGGTCGATCTGGGCGCGCCCGATCTGGAATACGTGGTGGACGTGGGATCCGCGCCTGACATCCTCCGCGATCATGGTGCTGACCTACGCCGCCTACCTCATGCTGCGGCAGGGCATCGAAAATCCGGATACGCGCCGCCGCTTCGCCTCAGTGTATGGCATTTTCGCCTTCTCGACCGTGATCATCACGCTCGTGATCATCCGCATTCGCCCCGACACCATTCATCCGGCGGTGATTGGACCCAGCCCGCAGAACGCTGAAGGCGGCTTCGGCTTGACCAGCAGTATGACCGGCGCGCTGATCGCCAATGCGCTCGTCTGGCTGATTTTGATCCCGACGACGTTGATGTGGTGGCGCATCCGTTTGGAAAATGCGCTGGAGCGCGTCAATGCGCTGCGCGCCCGCTTATTGGAACAGGAGCGTTAGATCATGCCCACCGAATTTACGACTCCCGATACCACGCTCTATCTGATCTTGGGTTTAGTCGTCACCAGCGTGATCGTGCTGGCGCTGATCGGCAGCATGGTGCTGCGCTTTCGCAGCGCGGAACAAGACGCGCGCCTGATCCAGGAGTTGAGCGAAGAGTAAAAAAGGCTACATCGCCCAATCGGGGCGCATACACAGGTGTGCGCCCCTAAACACCCCCCTCACACCATCCTGTGGACAAAACCTGCCGCCCTGTGCCACAATCCCGCGCTCTGACAACTGTTATTTGCGCATCAGCAAGGTAAATCTTCATGACCACACGATCCCCCCTGCACCAGCAGATCGACACGCTGCCCGAACTGGTGCGGCAGGTGGCAGCGCCGTTCGATGCGTCCGCGCGCGCCGCGTTCGACTTTGAATTGTGTACGTCGATCAAGCGCGTGTATCTCACGGGCTGCGGCGACAGTTTTCATGCGTCGGTGGGCGCGGAACTCGCCTTTCATCAACTGGCGGGCGTGCCGACGCAAGCCCTGAGCGCGCTCACGTTCAGCCGCTACACGGTGGGTTATCTACCCGACACGGGTCCCAACACCAACTTGGTGATCGCCGTGTCGGTGTCCGGCGTGGTAT
>JBGSRB010000121.1:0-11807 GCA_041737735.1 Anaerolineae bacterium
CCAAGAACACCACGCCCAACACCGTGATCGTGATCGCAATGCCCGGATACGTCGTCATCCACCATGCGCTGGTGATGTACTGTCGCCCATCCGCCAGCATCACGCCCCACGTCACAATCGGCGGCTTGACGCCCAAGCCCAGAAAGCTCAGCGACGACTCAGCCAGAATCGTGACGCCGACCTGCGTCGCTGCCAGCACCACCGCCGACGCGATCACGTTGGGCAGCACATGGCGCAGCATGATCATGACGCGGTTTTGCCCGATGGCGTAAGCAGCCAGGATATAATCGAGATTACGCACCTTCAGCACTTCGCCGCGAATCACGCGCGCATACGTTACCCAACCCGTTAAGCCGAGAATCAGGATCAGCGTGCCTAAACCCGCGCCGATGATGCCTGAAATCGACACCACCAGAATGATGAACGGAATGCCGAGCAAAGCATCAGCGATCCGCATCAGGATCGCATCGAGCCACCCGCCGATGAACCCCGCCACTAACCCATACAGCACGCCGACTGCGCCCGCGATGAATGCGGACATCACGCCGACGATCACCGACACGCGACAGCCTGCGATGATGCGGCTGAGGATGTCGCGCCCCAACTGATCCGTGCCTAAAATGTACGTGCCGTTATCATCGCTGAAACCCGGCGCGGCAAAACGCGCGCGCAAATTCGCCTCAGTCGGATCATGCGGCACGATCCACGGCTCGAACACTGCCAGCAAAATCACCAGCAGCACAATCAGCGCGCCGACCATCCCCACCGGACTGCGCCGCAGTGATTGCCACGCGCGCACAGCGCGATTCGTACTGCTTTCACGCGCGGCTTGTTGCAAAACGACGGGGCGCTTGTTCACTTGATCGGTTGCTTGCATGTTGACCATTTCTTCCTTAGTCATACGTGATGCGCGGATCGAGGAAGGTATACGCTACATCAACCGCTAGATTGATCAGCGCGAACGCCAGCGCGAACCAGAATAAGCCCGCCTGCACCACCGTGATGTCGCGCACATTGATCGACTCGATCATTAAGCGTCCCAAACCGGGCCACGAAAAGACCGACTCGACCACCACCGAACCGCCCAACAACCAGCCTAACTGTAAGCCCAACACCGTGATGATCGGGATGAGCGCGTTACGCAGCGCATGAACCGTGACCACCGCTTGCGAACTCAAGCCTTTGCTGTGCGCCGTGCGGATATAATCTTCATTCAGCACTTCGAGCATCGCGGATCGCGTCAAGCGTGAGAGGCGTGCCGCCATGCCCACACCAAGCGTGACCGCGGGCATGAGGATCGACTCAGGCGTTAACGCGCCGAAGGCGGGCAGCAGGCGCAGCGTGACCGAAAACAGCATGATCAGCATCAAGCCTAACCAGAAACTCGGCATCGCCGTGCCAAGTGACGACAGCACCGTGACCAGCAGGTCAAGCGGCGAATTGCGCTTCACCGCCGAGATCACGCCCAGCGGAACCGCGATGAGTATGCCGATAATCGCCGACGCCCCCGCTAGATAAAAGGTGTAGCCCAGTCGCTCCATCACCAATTCCATCGCCGGACGACGCGCTTGCAGCGATTGTCCGAAATCGCCCGTGACCGCGCGCGTGATGAAGATGAGATACTGTTCCACCAGCGGCTTGTCGAAGCCCCACGCCACGCGCATCTGCTGAACTTGTTCCTCGCTGAAGGTGGGCGGCGCCATCACCGCGACCGGATCGCCCTTCAAGCGCACCATGAAGAACACAATCAGCGAGACGAGGAACACGGTGATCACCAGTTGGATCAGCCGCGAGAAGATGTAGTTTCTCATCGGAACTCCACTACTCATTGACGCATCCCGTCTGTGACGGGACGCATCCCGTGCATGACGGGCGTTGGTCGTGATGGATGTTTTTGTGTGAGGGCGACGCATGGCGCGGAACGCGCACCGCCGCCCTCACAGTGACGATCTAGCATGTGTCTGCAAAGTGCAAAAACTGACCCCATCCCTCAACTTTTGGCTGCCGCCTCCCCTAAATTCAGGGGAGGAAAGCAGATTGTTTTTGTTCCCCTCCCTGAATTCGGGGAGGGGCTAGGGGTGGGGTCTGGTTTACAGTGCCAGCCTAGTTCCCTGCCAACCGCAGATCGCGGAAGGTGAACCAACCGTCTTTACGCGGCTCGAAAATGAATTCAGCCGAGTTAAACGCCATCACGTTATCGATCTCGTAGAGGGTGATCGTCTGCGCGTAATCGAGATAATACTCCCACCACTGCTCCCACAGCGCGATGCGCGCTTCGGGGTCAACCGTGCGGAGGATTTCTGAACCGATGGCATCCCATTCTTCGACGCAGACGTTATAGTTCGCCTGCACCCACGAGCAAAGGTAGAAGGTCGCCACCAACGATGGCGAGCAGCCGAGCGTGGTCATCATCATGTCGCGGTTGTTGCCGCCTGATGTGATCTGTTCAGCGTATGCCGAACCATCGAGGATGTTCAGCTCAACATTGAAACCGACTTCTTCGAGCATCACCGCGGTGATTTCAGCGACTTCACGCTCGCCGCCCGCTTGGAAGGTCGGCGCATCAATGTAAATCGTCGGACCCGCACCGGCGTCCACGTCATAGCCCGCATCGATCAGCAGTTGACGCGCCATTTCCGGATCATAGAAATCGGCAATCGCTTCGTCCGTGGCATACTGATCGGGGAAGCCCTCAGGATAGTACGAGCAGACGCGCAGCAACCGCGGATGCGCCGCGCCTTGCACTTCCGCCAGCAGCGAACGATCCAGCGCGTGATTGATCGCGCGGCGCACATTCACATCCAGCGAGGCAGGTTCAAAGTCGGGATACGTGCTGTCCATCGCGCCCGTTTCCGTCTCCACGCGCAGATAGAAATGGTGCATCCGGTTCGAGGTTTCCGTCACCAGCGAAATGCCTTCGGCATCCGCCAAGCGCGGGCGATCCGGCACGGGAACAACCGAGATCAAGTCCACTTGTCCCGCCAGCAGCGCGGCAACCTGCGCCGATTGTTCGGGGATGACCTGATAAATCACGCGATCAACTTCCGGGCGACCATCCCAGTAACCGTCCCACGCTTCAAACACGTAGCGGTCGCTCTCGGTGAACTCAGCCAAGCGATAGGGACCCGATCCAATCGGCTCACGCGCGAATTGTTCTTCGCCCACTTCTTCCATGTAATCGGGCGGCAGAATCTGGCAGCCGTTGAAGCTGACATCGTATTCAAAGTACGGGTGCGGCTGTCCGGTGATCACGTCGAGCGTCAGCTCGTCGATCACGGTCACTTCGCTGATGAACTGCCACTGCGGATAAACGAGGAAATCTTCGCGCGTCCGCACGCGGTCGATGTTCCATTTGACGGCTTCAGCATCCAATACTTCGCCGTTCTGGAACGTCAAACCGGGACGCAGATAGAAGCGCCACGTCACATCGTCGATGTTCTCCCACCGTTCCGCCGCCTGCCCGACATAGCCATCGCCATCAGCGGCGCGCCAGATCAAGCAGTCGTACATCAGGTTGGTCAGCCAGTGCGTCGAGCCGAACCACGTTACGGGGGCGTCCATCGTGCGGATGGGCCCCGGGTGGGCGAACACGAACTCGGTCACCTCATCCTGCGCAACGGCGACACTCGACACCGCCAGCAGGGAAAACAGCAGCACAATCACGATGACTCTGAGATATTTTGAGACGTTCACGGTTCATTCTCCTACAAAACTATGATGGGGCATGGTTGATCTGCGTAGACTGCGCTTGGTTTCCATCGTTGTATCGGCTTCACCTCCTGAACTGAACCGATCACTCTGCACACCACCCGCATGGGGCGGATCGCATCCTCAATTTGCGCGCGCCTCATCCTTCTAACTGGATGTAATAGCGGCTTGCCGAGTGCGGCGATAAGCGCACCGCGCCTTCCGGCGTGACCAAGAAGTTATCCGACACGAGAAAGCCGCGATCATTGGCTAAGATCGTACCGGGGTGATAGCTCAAAACCATGTTCGATTTCAACACAAAATCGGGTGCGCTGGCTGTGCTGGGCCCATCGCTGCCATCCAAGCCCGTGCTGTGACAATCGGGCGTATGCTTACCCACCACATCAAAGCCCAATTCGCGCAGCGTGCGGTCGTTGGTGTCGGCAATCTCGCGGAAAGTCGCGCCCGTTTTCGCCACCGCCGCCGATTGTTCCGCCGCCAGCAGATAACCATCCAGCAGCGCGCGAATATCAGGGGGCAGGGGCATGAACGAAAACACGGTTGTCATTTCCAACCAGTAGCCAAACGGCGACTCGTAGACGATCTCGAAGTTGATGATGTCTTCTTCGCTCATGCGATGATCTTTCGCGGTTGGCACGGTGTAGGGCGAAATATCCAGCGACAGCTTGGTGCGTCCCCAGAATCCGCCAAACGACTTGATGTAGCCTTCGACCGCGGCGCACACATCCCAATAACGCGCGCCCACGTAAGCATTCTCTTGGAACACATCCATCGCTGCATCGAGAATCGCGCCGTTCTGCTGGAAGGCTTCGATCTCGAACGGCGTCTTGATCTGGCGGATGGCGTTGTAGGCTTCGGTCACTTCGACCATTTCGTAGCCATCCAGCGCGGCGCTGAACTTCTTGTGTTCGCCAATGCTCATCAGCTTGTTCATATTCACAAAGCCGATGCGCTTGCTGCTGCTGGCATAACCTTTCGCCAGTTCAGCCACGCGCGCCACCAGATCGCCTTTGGGCGATTCGACTCGTTCGGGCAGCGTGGTGGTTTCGTTGCGACTCCACACCGCTTGATACGAACTCCAGATTTCCAGCCACGGGTGCGGATCGTCCACACCCAGAACTGCGTGTCCCGCGCCGCCCCACAGGTGGGCGTTGGTCAAATAGCGGATCGCGCCGAGTGAACCGGGCGCGGCTTGTCCCAGAATAACCAGTGCTTCTAAGTCTTGTTCGCGCATCATCGCTTGCACACGTTCGACGCGGCGGGCGGTGTCACGTTTCAGGGCATCATGCGTCAGCATGGTTGTTGCTCCATCTATCGATCGTTCAAAATGAAAGGTGTTCACCTTGAAGGTGAACGGCTGTAACCTTACGCCACCGGATCACCGAGCATCGCCAGCACTTCGCCTTCAACGGGAACGGGCCACGATGCCCCCGCGTGGATTAGCACGCCTGCACGCGGCGCGGTGATCGTCTCGATCACGTCGCCCGTAAACGGATGGCGCACCATGCCGATCTGCTCACCAGCAGCGATGTGCGATCCGCGCTTGGCGGTGTCCATAAATGTGAAACCGCGCGCGCCGCTCGTGCTGATCACGGTGTGCAGGTCGATCACGGTGCTGCTGCTAGCAGCAGGCGCGCCCGCCAGCATCCCTAAATGATGCAGCGCGTTCATGACCGCCGCACGCACACGCCCCAGGTCTTGTTCGCGGTAATCGCGCAAGCCGGGTCCGCCGCCAATGAAGGCGCTGACAACCATCCTGCCTTCGCTGGCAGCAGCGGCGGCAGTGCTGTTATTTTCCGGCTGACCCAACACCACCTGCGGCAAGCCCAACGCCAGCGCCAGATCGCGCGACGCGGCAACCGCGCCCGTGTTATACACGCCCGCATAGCAGTGATAACTCCACTGCGCGCCCGTGCGAATGTCGAGCAGCGCATCGGCTTGCCCGATCACGGTTTCAAAATAGTGATGGATCATCTGCTGGCTGACCGTGCCGTTAGCATCGCCGCGACCGAGCGCGTTCAGCGGGAGGTTATCCCACGCGCTGTTGATCTGCTCGAACTCGAAGCCCGACGTATTCATCAGCGGAATGATGATCAGCGTGCCTGCAAGCGCCGCCGGATCGATCTCGTTGGCGATCTGCGGCAGAATCAGCGCGGGTTCAATCTCCAAGCCGCTTAAGCCCGCCTGTACGACCAGCGTCGCGCCCGGCTGCGCCCCGTTAATGATGTGCAGCGGAATATGGGCATCAAACCCGCCGTGTGTCGTTCCCGTTTTGAAGAAGCCGAAGGCTTTCGCGCCCGCTTGGGCTTCAATCGTGCCGATTTTCATCGTGTGTGCCTCCGTTTAATACACGTACAGGTCAGCGGTGCGGCGGTCTTCAACGCGATCAATCGAGCCGAGAATGCCGACCGAAGTCGCGCCGATGGTGGGCCATTCCTGACCACTCGGGATGACGATCCCGTCTTTGGGCGTGACCAGTTCGGTCAGCAATTCGCCCGTGTACGGATCGACCAGATGCGCGTAGACATCGCCCGCTTTCAGTTCTTCCGTGAAGCCGCGCAGTCGCACGAACAAGCCATCGATATTGCCCTTCCAGATGACCACGCCCGCGTTATAGACCGTGCAGAGATCGCCGTCGCTCTCGAAGTCGCCCTCGATCAGCCGCATCGACTTCATGATGTTCCAGATGCCGCGTTCGGCGTCGCGCACATTATCCGCGCCGTTCTTGAACCAGCCCGTGCCGCCGCCGAATTCAAGCGTGATCTGCGCCACGCCTGCATCTTCGATGGCTGCCTTCGCCTGATTCGCGCCGAACGTGCCGGGCGGGAAGAACGCCGCCTGATCCAGACCGAACGCCACCACCAGCTTGCGGCGCAGCTTCTCGATCTCGGTCAGGTTAGCGGGATCATCCTCCGCGCTGAACAGCACATAACGCTCATACGCCGTGCGGGCCCCCGCGTGGAAATCGACCATAATATCGGCTTGGCGGATCACTTCTTCAAAGTAGATGTGCGCGATCTGATCCGAGATGCTGCCGTTCGCCTTGCCGGGAAACAACCGACTGATGTCTTTTCCATCGAGCCGCGAACCGCGTTCGCCCAGTTCAAAGCCCGCACGATTGACCACTGGCACGGCGATCACGTTGCCCTTGATCGTTTTCGGATCGAGCTTCTGAATGAAATTGAGAATGGCGATGGAACCGATCACTTCGCCGCCGTGGATCGCGCCCTGCACCAGCAGCGTCGGACCCGGTTCCGCGCCCGCGAACAGATGCACCGGAATATCAGGCGCTAAGCCGGATCGCGTGACGCCAGTTTGCAGATAACCAAACACATGCTCGCCCGCGCGAGCCTCCAATTGACCGACTTTCATCTATCCGCCTCCCTTGATCGGCTGTGTGCCGAGATACTTCACAAACCAGCCGAGAATGCGCCGCTGGCGTTCGATGCGATTGCCGGGGCGTCCGCCGCGCGACAAGCCGTGATTCTCGCCCTCGAAGATCACCAGTTCGACGGGCTTATTGCGCCAGCGCAGCGCCGCGAACAGTTGTTCGGCTTGCTCCAGCGGGCAGCGGTGATCCTCATCGCTGTGGATGATCAGCAGCGGCGTGTTGACGCGATCCGCATAGGCGATGGGCGACTGCCGCCATGTGCCTTCGAGATCACGCCACGGGTTGCCGCGCGTTTCGCCTTCCGTGCCTTCGGGTCCAATGTCGGATGTGCCGAAGAAGCTGATGTTGTTCGAGATCGAGCGCTGCGTGACGGCGGCAGCGAAGCGATCCGTATGCCCGACGATCCAGTTGGTCATGAAGCCGCCGCAGCTTCCCCCTGTGACGCCGAGCCGATCCGCGTCGATGTACGGGCGCGCGATCAGTTCATCCATGCCGAGCATGATTTCTTCGTAATCTTTGCCGCCTTGATCGCCTTCGCTGGCTTTCGTCCACGCCTGCCCATACCCCGCGGTCGTGCCGCGCTGGTTGAAATAAGCGACGGCGTAACCCGCGCTGGCGTAAATTTGATTCTCGTGGTTGAAGTCCCACGAGAACATGGAGCAGTGAACGTAGACCACAGTCGGATATTTCATGCCCTCTTGAAAATTGACGGGCTTCATCACCCACCCGTGAACCTTCGCGCCGTCCACACCGTCGTACCAGTAATCTTCGGGCATCGACAGATGATGATCGCGCAGCCAGGCGTTGAGATCGGTCAGCTTGCGCGTTTCACCCTTGCGCCAGATGTAAAGTTCGCCGGGATTGGTCGGGTCGGCTTGACCGAACGCGACCGTATCGCCCACTGCCGGGCTGTATTCAAAGGTCACGTTATCGCCGCCGACCAGCTTCTCGTAATTGCCTTGCGTGTCGATGCGATACAGATTCGCCGCGCCTTTTTCGGTCAGCAGGAAATAGATGAAGCGATCCCCCGCCGCCCATTTGACCGTGACATTCGACAAGCCCTTGCGCTGATCCGCGACGGCGTAATTGCCGACTTCCTCATCAATATCCTCACCGAGCTTGCGCGCGGTTCCCGCTTCGACATCCGCCAGATAGGGCTGCCAGAAGTTGCGACGGTTGATCGGCGGCGGGTTGTTGTGTCCGGCGAACGCAATCGACTTATCATCTTCGCCCCACGCCGGACTAAACGCCGTCCCTTGCCAATCGGGGATCAGCGGGCGGATCGCGCCATCAGGGATGGTGGCGATCATGATCTGCCCCGCGCCCAACGAGATGTTTTGTTCGCGCGCCATCGCCACGAACGCCAGTCGATCGCCCTTGCTGCTCCACGTGGGCGAACTGTAATCGCACTCGCTGTGCGTCAGTTGAATCAAATCGCCCGTGCTGATTTCGAGCAACCAGATTTGCGTAAAGCGATCATGCACCCACCCGCTGCCGTCCTGCTTGTAGCGCAAGCGGCGCACCACCTTGATCGTCGGCGCGGGAATGCCCGGCGCGTGACCGCGATCATCGGGGTGGCGCATGTGCGTCCAGCGGACGCCCGCCAGATACTTACCATCGGGCGACCACGCCAAGCCGCCCATGCCTTCACCCGCCACCGCATAAACCTGCGTCGTTCCTGTTTCGACCGACCACACGCGCACCGATCCGCCACCTGCGTCGTTACCGCTGGCATCGTCGGGACCACCTTTGGCGGCTTTATGGCTGTAAGCAAGCTGCGATCCGTCGTGATTCCACGCGATGCTCGACGCATTGCTCACGCCATCGCTGATGCGCTGCGGCGCGTCGGCATCGAGATCGCGCACATACACATGCGAAATGTAACCATTGGTCGGCACATGCGTTTGCCGCAATGTATACGCCACACGCTTGCCATCGGGCGACAGCGCCAATTCATCCAACCAGCGGAATTTGAGCAGGTCTTCGGGCAGCAAGCCGCGCTTGTTTTCGGCATAAGCGGGATGCTGACGCTGGCGGATCATCTCGGTGTAATTCTGTGAACTCATCACGCTCACCCTGCCCGCTGCGGGATCAAGTTATCGACGGTCTGCTCGATCACGCCGAAGAAGCAGCACCACTGCCCCTCTAGCACCGACGGACGCGCGCGCAAGCCGAAGATCACGCCGTCGCGCGGGGCGCGCACTTCCCCGATCACATCGCCGTACAAGTCGTAAACCTGCCCGATCAGCGTGCCTTGTTTGATCTCAGTCTCAAACGGAATATCCGCCGTGCCGACGAACATACCCGTTGCCGGCGCAAGCAGCGCGATCTGATAGCCCATGCGCCACGCGGGGGCGTAATGCGCGTCGCCATCGATCATGCCGTAGTGCCGCATCACGTTGAGATAGCCTTCCGCCAGATCATCGGCAATCGCGTGGAAGTCACTGGTCAGCGTGCGACAGTTGCCGCCCAATTCCACGGTAACGCCTGCTTTGCCCAACGCGCCGATCTGCGAACTAGGATTGCCGCCGCCCGTGCCGCTGCGGAACACCAGCGTCCAGTTTGAACCCATCGCCGCCGCCAATTCGAGACTCGGCGGGTTATCCGACGCGAAAATCATGTGCGCGAGATACGAATGTTCGCCGCCCGAATGAATGGCGATCTGCAAGTCGCAGTTGTCTTTCATCGCCTGCCAGTGAGCATAGGCGACGCGCTCGGTGGGATAACCTTCGGCTTTGCCGGGATACAGGCGGTTCATGTCGTGCGCGAAGGTATCCAGCGGATCGCCACGCAAACCCGCCGTGAACGCCGGAACGTTCATCACGGGACACGCGACCACCGTCCCGCGCAGCTTGGCGGGATCAATCTGCGCCAGCGCCTTGAAAATCGAAAAGGGTCCTTCGGGTTCGTCGCCGTGGGTCGCGCCGTTCAGCCACAAAATGGGTCCGTCTTCAGCACCGCGCACGACGATGATCGGAATTTCGCGCTGGCGTTGAAACATATCACCGCCGATGGGAATGCCGCCGCGCGTGATCGTGCCGGGCAGGGCGGAAACTGTACCAATAGTCAAAGCTTGCGTCGTCTGCGTCATGAGTTATGTACTCCTCAAGGTTCGGGTTAAAGCGGAAAGTGGACGTTCAGTTCACGGGCGAGATCGCTCAAGCCCGCCACGGTTTCGCGCGACACCGGAATGCCATCACGCTGACGCTCGTCCATGCGCCGGAACTCGACTTCGCCCGGCAGCATCACCGGACGCTGCGGATCAATCGGCGACGCGCCTTTGACTTGCGCGATCAGCGCTTCTAAGCGCGTGTCGAATTCTTCCTGCGGAATGAACACAGTCGGGTCGAACGCCAGCATCACGTGACCGACATCGTGATTGGCTTCATCCTGAAACACGTTCATGCCGAACATCGAGCCGGTCATCACGCCCGCCAGCACATCGGTGAACAAGCTCAAGCCATAACCTTTGTATTCGCCAATCGGCAGCACGGGACCGTCCATCGCCGCAGCGGGATCAGTCGTGCGCTGTCCGTCGGGCGTCAGCGCCCAATCGGGCGGCATCGGCTTGCCTTCATTCAGATACCAGCGCATCATGCCCTTACCTGACATGGTCAGCGCCATATCCAGCACGATCGCGTGCGTGCTGCTGCGCGGGATGGCGATGCCCCACGGATTGGTGCCAAGCACCATCTGCGCTGATCCCCATGGCGCCATTTCCGCGCGCGCGTTGGTCATCGACCAGCCGATCAAGCCGTGCTGTGCCGCTTGCAGCGCGTGATACCCCGCGATGCCGAAGTGATTGCTATGGCGCACCGTCACCATGCCGATGCCCGTCGCCTGCGCTTTCTCGACCGCTTTCGCCATCGCGCGATGCGCCGCGACATACCCATCGCCTTTCGCGGCATCGAGCAGCGCATAGCTGATGCCTTCCTTCACCCATTCCATCGGCGCGTCGAAAACGATGCCGCCGATCTTGGCGCGACGCTGATAGCGGAACAGCTTTTCCAGCCCTTGCCCCTGCCCCGGGTGCCACCACTGCGAAGCGGTCATCAAGCCGTCGGTGGTGATGGCGGCTTCGTCATCGGTCGCGCCCAACGCCTTGAGACACGCAAACGCGAACGCGCGCAGCGTCTCCAGCGGATACAGGTTGATCAATTCATTCTGTTTAACTTCGTATGCCATGTGTTCGATTCCTACATGCACAATCATGCTTTAGGCAAAAATGTTTTAATCGTGAACCCTTACAGCAGCGGCGACGCCAACGGGTTGATCACCGCTTCGTTGACGACGAACTCGCGCGGCGTCTGGATCAAGTGGGCGATGAAGCGCGCAACTTCCACCGGATTCATGCTTTCAGCGGGCGGTTTCTCGCCAATGGGCGCGCCGCGCCAACCCGTATCCATCGCGCCGAGATACAACACCGTCGCGCGCACGCCGTGATCCTTGCCGTTCGCGGCGATCGCGTGATTGAGTCCGGTTAAGCCGAACTTCGATGCGCCATACGCCGGACTGCCACCGCCGCGCACGCCTGCTACGCCCGCAATCGTGATCACGTAGCCGTCGTTATGCGCGATCAGCGCGTCCCACAAGGCGCGTGTGAGGTAAAACGCGCCGCTTAAGTTGGTGTCGATCACGGGCTGCCAGTCGGTCAGCGCGGTGTCGGCAAAAGTACGCGGCGCGGGAATGCCCGCATTGTTGATCAGCA
>JBGSRB010000140.1:0-2818 GCA_041737735.1 Anaerolineae bacterium
CAGCGCCGACGCCTGAACCAACGCCCGCCGTGCTGCCCGATCT
Source organism: Anaerolineae bacterium (assembly GCA_041737735.1). Taxonomy (GTDB): domain Bacteria; phylum Chloroflexota; class Anaerolineae; order Aggregatilineales; family Phototrophicaceae; genus Flexifilum. The sequence continues at coordinate 44 of JBGSRB010000140.1, forward strand.
GGTAGCGGGCAACGCGCGTTTCGCGCCGCGCCGCATCGCGCCGGGTCAAATTTTCGTGGTCAACATCACGATCACGAATGCGGGCGAAACCGAGTCCGGCGCGTTCAATTGGGCGTGGGATGCCAGCATCTCTAACCCGCCGCTGGTCAATGCGCTGGATGGGCGCATCGAAAGTATTCCCGCGGGCGGTTCGCGCAACCTCAGCTTTTTCTACAGTTATGGCTGGTGGGGAACGTACAACACGCAGATCACGGTCGATGTCGATGGCGAAATCACGGAAAGCGATAACCGTAACAATCGCGGGTTGTTTCCCGTGACCATCGACGACACGCTGCCGTTGGAAGTCGATTTCAGCTTGCTGCCCACCACCAACGAACCGTTAATCCCACCGCTGCAACTGGATGATCAGTTCGCGCTCTGGAATCTGGCGTTTCGGCTTGATACAACCGGCACGAATTGCGGCACGGTGCCGCTGTTCGTCACGGATTTGGGGGGCGACGCGCTGGTGATACCGGATCGCGCCAATGCGACGCAGCGTTGTGTCGAACTGCCGCTGCTGATCGATGTGCTGCGCGCACCCGTTAGCCGTGCTGAAGTGACGCTTGTGCCGCAGCGTGATGGTATGGCACTGCTCACCTATTACGCCGATGATGCTGGCACAGAGGTCAGCTTTGAGTCGCCACCGTTCCCGGTGCGCGCCGATGAACCGATCACGATCACGCCACCTGATGACATCCCGCGCATCATCCGCCGCATTGTGATCGAAATGCCGGGTCAAAGCGTGCGCCTCACCCGCTTGGTGTTGTTCCGTTAGGGCGCGGTGACAGTGCAGCGCAAAACTTGACCGACGCGGTAAACCGTGCTATGTTAAACGCATGGATGAGCTTATCATCCGCGTGCAATTCATAACCACATACGATCTACTGCGCCTTCCGCTTGACAAAATCGGCTGTGAAGGCTATACTCTATTATGCGTCTGATACCTGCGTCGTCATTCATACGTTCTCAGCGATGAATTGTGATTCATTCGCTGGTTTTCTGTCTAAACGTATCGTTCCGCCAAATTGTAGGCATTCATGAGCATCCCACCCAAACGGCTTTACGGCGCGCTGCCCTCATTGTGGATCAGCCGCCCGCTCGGTCAGCAGTCAAATCAACCCGTATTCGCAAGTGTTTAAGGCAGAGGAGGTACGCTTGGAGGCGAAAGATTTTCGCGCGCTACGTGTGAGCCTTGCCTCACCAGAGCAGATCAGATCATGGTCATATGGTGAGGTGACGAAACCGGAAACGATTAATTATCGTCGCCTGCGTCCTGAAAAAGACGGTCTGTTCTGTGAAGCCATCTTCGGACCCACCCGCGATTGGCAGTGCTACTGCGGGAAATACAAGAACGTGCGCTATAAAGGCACGATCTGCGATAAGTGCGGCGTCGAAGTCACGCGCGCGTCGGTGCGTCGTGATCGCATGGGGCATATCGATCTCGCCGCGCCCGTCGCCCATGTGTGGTATACGCGCCGCGTGCCGAGTCATCTGGGTTTGCTGCTCGACATCAGCCGCCGCAATCTGGATCGCGTGCTGTATTTCGCGCAGTATGTCATCACCCATGTGGACGAAGAAGCGCGCCAACGCGCCCTTGCCCGCATCGAGCGCGAACTCGAACAGAAAGAAAATGTTCTCGGCGGCGACCTGCGCGAACAAATGGACGCGCTCGAAGCCCAACGCCAGGATGTGCTAAGCGACTTTGAAACCCAAACCAAAGACATTCACGCCCATTTCGAGCGCGAATTTGAGCGCTTGGCTGAAGAAATCATGCGTGAGGCGCGCAGCATTCAGCAGCGCATCGAAGGCTTGATGAACAGCGTCGCCCCCTCCGATATTGACTTCCCTAGCGTCAATATTGTGGTAGTGGCGAAGGGCGAAACCGTGACGATGGATCACATCTCGCGGATGCAGAACCTCACGCAGAGCCGGCTTGGTAGCCTGCAAACCGAGATCGAAGCGATGCGTCAGGAAGAACTTGACCGCCTGAACAGCGAAGCCAATGAAGTCACCGGCTCTGCCAGCAGCGAGCTTGACATTCATCGCGGCGAGCTTGAAGGGCGCATTTCCACGCTGCGCCAGAACGCCGAACGCGCGCGTGGCGAATTGCAAGACCTGCACGTGCTGCAATTCCTGTCGGAACTGCGCTATCGTGAACTCAAGCAGAAATATGGCAGCGTGTTCCAAGCCGACATGGGCGCGGAAGCCTTCTACCAGATTTTGCAGGCAAGCGATCTCGATAAGCTGTCGGTCGAACTGTGGCACGAAGTGCGTTCCACCCGCTCGAAGCAGCGCAAGAAGAAGGCGACCAAGCGCCTGCGCGTGGTCGAAAGCCTGCGGAAAAGCAAGAACCGCCCTGAGTGGATGATCCTCACGGTGCTGCCCGTGATCCCGCCCGACCTGCGCCCGATGGTGCAGCTCGACGGTGGTCGTTTCGCTACCAGCGACTTGAACGACCTGTATCGCCGCGTGATCAACCGCAACAATCGTCTCAAGCATCTGCTTGAACTCGGCGCGCCCGATGTGATCGTCCGCAACGAGAAGCGCATGTTGCAAGAAGCGGTCGACAGTCTGATTGACAACTCTCAGCGCGGCAAGGCCCTCAGCCGCCGCGGACGACGCGAACTCAACTCTGTGAGCGATATGCTCAAGGGTAAGAAAGGCCGCGTCCGCCGTAACCTGCTCGGTAAACGCGTGGACTAGTCCGGCCGCTCCGTGATCGTGGTTGGTCCGCAG
>JBGSRB010000152.1:0-1833 GCA_041737735.1 Anaerolineae bacterium
CTTCACGCATCATGGCGATTTCGTCGGACGTTTTCAGCGTAAGCTGCGGGCGTTCAGGGGCGCGGGTTTGGCTCATGGGGTGGTTTAACCTTCGATAGCATTCTTAATCTGCGCGCTGACGGTTTCAATGGACTGATCAGCGTCGATGTGATGCACCAAGCCTTTGGTCTCGTAGTAGTCGATCAGCGGTTGGGTGAGTTCGATATAGGTGTCGATGCGCTTAAGGATGGCGTGCGCGTTGCCATCGTCGGGGCGGCGGGTGAGCGCATCGCCCGTCGTGCTTGCGGTGGCTACTAAACGCGGCGGATAGGCTTTGTCGGGGTGATCTTCAAAGTGCCAGTCGATGCCGTCGGCGTTGTAGTAAATGTTGAAGCTGCGTCCGTCGGGATGCGTGACGCGACCGAACGCACGCTTGAAAGCGGTATAGAGATCGAGTTCGAGCAGCAACACGGTGTTAACCTTCTCGCCGCGCTCACGCAGGAAGTTTTCGAGCCATTCGGCTTGGGGCGGCGTGCGCGGATAGCCGTCCAAGATCACACCGTTGGCGGCGTCGGGCTGGCTGAGGCGGTCGCGCACGACTTCGTTGGTGGTGTCGTCGTCGATCAGGTTGCCCGCGCTCATAATCTGCTGGACGCGCTTGGCGAGATCATCTTCGCGGTGGCGCATGGCGCGGAACAGATCACCGGTGGAGACATGCGGAATCCCGTACTGCTGGCGGATAAACGCTGCCTGCACGCCTTTGCCGCCACCCTGCACACCCATCAAAATCACATATAAAGCCATAATTGATCACCTTTAAGAGGCGTTAAACATTCTGGTGCAGATTGTACCATTTGCCACAAGGCGCGCCTATGCCGATCAGACAAATTCGATGTAGTCGGTGGTCGCTTGGGTTAAGTCGCTGTAGACGCCGCGCATGGTGTCGTCAGTGACGGCGAGCGCGAGTTGATACATGCCTTCGTCCATCATGCGCCCCAGCGCTTCACGGGGAACACGTCCGTTGGCATCGGTTTTGAATTTGAAGGGCTTGCCGAAATTCACGTTGATGCGTGGACGTTGTAAGCGTAAGGCGCGGCTTTGCCAATCGAGCGCGCCGCTGATCGCCGCCGGGACGATCATGGTGTCGGCTTTGGTGGCGATGTAGGCGAATCCGTCTTTCGGCTGCGATAAACCCTGACGCTGGCGCGTGCCTTCGGGCGCGATCAGCACAAGCTGTCCGCTTTTGAGCAGCGCGATGGCGTTCATGAGCGCTTTGCGGTCGATCTCGCCGCGATTGATGGCGAATGATCCCCACCAGCGGATGAAGGGCGCAAGGAGGGGGTTATCCATGTTTTCCGCTTTGCTCATGGGAATGACAAAGCGCTGCTTGACCGCGACCAAGCACAGGATCGGGTCGAGCAGCGAGATGTGATTCATCATCAGCAGGGTGGAACCGCTGGCGGGGATGTTCTCCAAGCCCGTCACGCGGATGCGAAAGAAGATCGCAAACACGAAACTGATCACCGCCCGCATGATGCGCCGCCGCCACGTATACCGTGGTTGGGCGGCAACAAATGCCTCTACGCTGGTGGACATGCTGCTCATTGTCCGCTGCGCTTCCGAATGCGGGGCGGACGCCCGGTTGAACGATCCGAGGCGGGCTTGCCGCCGGACTTGCCCGTTGGTTTGCCTGACGGTCTGCCCCCGGGCTTACCCGTTGGTCTGCCGGATGGCTTGCCCGCTGGACGCGCGGACGGCTTACCTGTAGGACGGTCGGACGGCTTGCCGGTTGGCTTGCTGAAGGGCTTGCGCGCTGGTCTGCCCGTTGGACGTTCGGCTTCGTCCTCGCCCATG
>JBGSRB010000157.1:0-6915 GCA_041737735.1 Anaerolineae bacterium
CGTGCCGCAGTCGCGCACGCTGGCGAATGTGCTGCGTTATGATCTCGGCTTGACCGGGACGAAGATCGGCTGCAACGAAGCTGAGTGCGGCATTTGCACGGTGCATGTCGATGGCACGCCGATCAACTCGTGCATTTATCCGGCGTTCAAAGCACAGGGACGCAGCATCACGACGATTGAAGGCTTGGCACAGGGCGAAACGCTGCACCCGTTGCAAGAGTCGTTCATCGATCATGGCGCGGTACAGTGCGGCTTCTGCACCTCCGGCTTGATCATGACCGCCGCCGCGCTGCTGGAAACCAACCCCAATCCCGATGATCACGCGATCAAGGTCGCGCTTAAAGACACCTACTGCCGCTGCACAGGTTATGTCAGCGTGATCGACGCGATCAAAAGCGCCGCCGCTGTCAAACGCGGTGAGGCGGGCATCGCGGTCAATGCGCCCGCGACGGTCGAGCCGGGCGTCGCGGTCGGTCACAACGCCAAAGTGCAGGATGTCGTCGATCGGGTGACAGGCAAAGCCAAATTCACCGACGATTACGTATTCGACGGGATGCTGCACGCGCGCACGCTGCGCTCAAAGTATCCGCACGCGCACATATTGAGCATCGACACCAGCCAAGCGCGATCGCTGCCCGGCGTCCACGCGGTGCTGACTGCTGAGGATGTCCCCGGCGAGAACCTGCACGGCTTGGTTTACCGCGATTGGGCGGTGCTGGTCGGCGTGAACGACAAAGTGAAATATATGGGCGACGCTATCGCCATCGTCGCCGCCGACACGCTCGAACTAGCCGAGCAAGCGCTCGAACTGATCGACGTGAGCTATGAGCCTCTGCAAGTAGTGGGTGATCCGATCTTCGCGCACAACGCCGAAGCGCCGATCATTCACGAAGGACGCGAGGGCGGCAACCTGCTCAAGCACATCAAGGTGCGGCACGGCGACATTGAGCAAGGCTTCGCGCAAGCCGATGTAATCGTCGAACACACCTACGAAACCGCCACCACCGAACACGCCTTCCTTGAGCCGGAATGCTCGATTGGCGTTCCCGCAGGTTATGACGCCGACCACGAAAAATTGACGATCTACGTCGGTTCGCAGATTCCCTATCAGGATCGCAACCAGATCACGATGGCGATGGGCTTGGCTGAGGACGCCGTGCGCGTCAAAGGCGTGCTGATCGGCGGCGGCTTCGGTGGTAAAGAGGACATCGCTGGACAGATTCACGTGTCGATGCTGGCGACCGTCACGCAGCGTCCGGTCAAGATGCTGTACACGCGGCAGGAATCACTGTTGTTCCATCCCAAGCGCCACGCGACCGTGATCCGCATCAAGACGGGTGCGACGCGCGACGGTAAGCTGACGGCGGTCGAAGCCGAACTCTACGGCGACGGCGGCGCATATGCCAGCTTGAGCGATAAAGTCATGACGCGCGCGACCACCCACGCGACGGGTCCCTACAATGTGCCGCACGCCAAGATCGATTGTTTCGCCATGTACACCAACAACGCACCGTCGGGGGCGTTTCGCGGCTTCGGCGTGACGCAAAGCGCGTTCGCTGTCGAGCAAAACATGGATATGGTGGCGGCTGAACTCGGCATCGATCCGGTGCAGTTCCGTCTGATCAACGCGCAGAAAGTTGGCGTGACCACCGCCACGGGTCAAGTGCTGCGTGAATCAGTCGGCTTGATCGAAACGCTGGAATTGTGCGATCGCGACATGCGCGGAGGCTTAAACGGCAATTTCCGTTGGGGCTGGCGCGAAGGCGACATCGCCTATGGTTGGGGTGTGGCGGCGGCATACAAGAACACGGGTTTGGGCGGCGGCGCGCCGGATCGCAGCGATGCCGAAGTTGAAGCCTTTGAAGATGGCACGATTGAGGTGCGCACGTCATCGGCGGACATGGGTCAGGGTTTGATCTCGGTGTTGGCGCAGTGTGCCGCCGAAGAACTGGGCGTGCCGTATAACCGCGTGCGTGTGCTGCTCAGCGACACTGACAAAACGCCCAACGGCGGTCCCACCACTGCCAGTCGCCAAACCTACATGAGTGGCAACGCCGTGCGCTTAGCGGCGTCGAATCTGCGCGAGATGCTGTCGAAGGTGGTTGCGGAAGAACTCGACTGCCCGCCTGATTATCTGCGCTTTGAAGAAGGCTTGGTGCGTCAAAACGGATCATCCGTCGCGTTTGGCGATGCGGTCAAACTGGCGCACAATCAAGGCTTAGGCACGCGCATTTTGCAGGAATATTACGGACCCAAAACGCAGCCGCTTGGCACGGGCGGCGATATGCACTTCGCCTTTTCCTACGGCACGCAGATCGCTCTGGTGGCGGTTGACCTGAACACGGGTGAAGTGCATGTGCCGAAGGTGATCGCCGCCACCGATGTTGGGCGCGCGATCAACCCGCTGCAAACGCAGGGGCAGATCGAAGGCGGCATCGTCATGGCGTTGGGCAACTGCCTGACCGAAGCCTACATCATCGAGGACGGCGTGCCGTGGTCAACCTTGCTCAGCCGTTACAAGATGCCGAGCATCAAGCACACGCCGCAGATCATCAGCCACTTGATCGAGCATCCCACCGCCGATGGGCCCTACGGCGCGAAAGGCGTGGGCGAACTACCATCGATCAACACATCGCCCGCCATCTGCAACGCGATTTTTAACGCGGTGGGTGTGCGCGTGTATAAGCTGCCCGTCGATCAGGATGCGCTGTATCGCGCCATCCACGCAGGCGAGACGGAAGTCCATGCCGCGTGGCAAGACGTAAAATAAACAGATCGGGGCGACGGTGTACATGCCGTCGCCCCATCGATTTAACCTTCGCTCGGATACTTCAGCCCCCACCCTTCGCGGATGTTATCGAGCGTCTGCATGATCGCCAGCGTTTCATCCAGCGTGATCACGGGGCTTTCGAGCAAGCCTTCACGCAGGCAGCGCGCGACTTCCTGCGCTTCGTAGTTATAGCCGTTGCCCACAAATTCCGGCTGATAATGCTGCTCGCTGTCACCTTTATGCACAATGTAGCCATTTTGCGGCACGAACCAAGGCGGCAGAATCCGAATCACGCCTTCCGTGCCACCGATCTCAGCATCGTTGATCATTTCGGTGCGGGTGGCGGTCGCCAATTCCGCGATATATCCGCTGTCATAGGTGCAGATCAGCGCGGCGTATTCATCGACGCCCGTCGGCGCGAAGCGCACCGCCGAATCGATGCGTGATGGCTGTCCGAAATAATATGAAGCCAGCGAGATCGGGTAGATGCCGACATCGAGCAGCGCGCCGCCGCCCAATTTGGGCGAGAATAAACGATGTTGTGGGTCATACTCGGTGCGGAAGCCGAACGCCGCGCGAATCCGCTGCAAATCGCCAATTTCGCCGTCGTCAATGCGCGCTTTGACTTCCCGAAACGCGGGAATAAAGCGCGTCCACATCGCCTCCATCAAAAATGTGCCTTTAGCACGCGCGGCGGCGATCATTTCGGTGGCTTCGCGCGCGTTGAGCGCGAACGGCTTTTCGCACAGCACCGCCTTGCCCGCTTCAATGCACAACATCGCGTTGGCGTAATGGAATGGGTGCGGCGTCGAAATATAAATGGCATCGACATCCGGATCATGAGCAAGCTGTTCATAAGTGGGATAACGGCGCGGGATATTGAACTCATCGCCAAACTCATCGGCGCTTGCCTGCGCGCGCGAGCCGATCGCCAATAGTTCGGCATCCGGCACGGATTGCAAGCCGCGCGCGAATTGACTGGCGATATTGCCCGAACCGATAATGCCCCAACGAATCACGTCTGCCATCGAAAGTCCTTTCATAAGTCGAGTAAATCATTTGCCACGTTTGAGAATCGCCTCAAGCGCGGCATTGATGTCCGCCATTTTCGCGGTGTATTTCTCACGATCTTCAGGCGGGTGCATGTCCGGGTGAAACTCGCGCGCACGCTGGCGATACGCCTGCTTGACTTCATCCAGCGACGCGCCCACCGACACACCCAACAGCGTGTAATACTGACGCTCGCTGGCGGAAACACGCGGCGCGCGCTGGCGCTGTCCACTCGCGCCCGCACCGGCAAACGCATCAGCATTCGCCCAATCCCATGAAGCGGCAGGGTCTTCGTTGTCTTCCTCACGGGCTTCATAATTGCGGTAAAATTCTTCCCACGGATCAAACGCCTCACGGCGGCGGCGTTCTTCTTCCTCATCGCGGCGCTGATTGGTGTTATACGACCAACTGCGCCATGAATAGGTGAACTGCTGATCCTCAAGGGTGATGCGCTGTTTCCAGAATGCGCCTTCACCAAAATGTGCCGACGCAAAGCGTCCTTCGATCTGCTTGGTGGCGGGCTGCACATGCTCGACGCGCAGCGCGTTCACATCGATCATTTCGCCATATTCAATGCTGCGCGGGCTGTCACCCCATTTCCATTCCATGTGCAGCGGGCGAATGGTCACGGTGCGCCCTTCCGTCCAATAGGCGTAAATGCGCCCAAACGTCAGGGTATGCAGCGCCGCCATCCAATAAGGCGGCTCGACCAATTCATGTTCAGACGGCAACATACGCGCATCAATGATGTAGACTGTATGAATGCCAATGTCGGTATTGGCTTCATAACGGGTGCGGATTTCCGGCAGGCGAATGGCGCGATTCATCACGCACACCGCCACACGCTGCCCGTTCTGGAGCGTGATCAGCAGGTCAGCTTCCGGCGCTTCACGCTGGCATACGCTGATGCGCTCGGCTTGCTGGCACGCTGTTGTGAGATGATCTAAGACGAATTGTTTCATAATCCGTGTTGGTCGTCCTCGTCGGTATAATAGTGTGCGAAGCGACAAACGTTTGGGGTGAAATTGAGCGAATGACGATTAACCGATGATACCCATGAAAAGCGAGAAACAAAAGCATCTGCGCCTGAAATTAGTCCTGTTGGCTGCATTCGTCTGTCTATTCGGCTTATTTTTGAGCGCATCCGCGCAAGACGACGACCCCACCCCGACCGCCGCGCCCGATCAAGCGCTGCTCGACGCCATCGAGATCGCGCTGGCTGAACATCGCGCTTTGATCGGCAACCCCATTTATTACCGCTATCTAGGCGCAACCGTCAGCGGCGATGGCGCGATGCTTTACATCGAACCGCGCGATCAACGGAACGACATTCCCTACCCTGGCGTGATCGATTGGGCGGTGGCGCTGCGCGCTAACGGCATCTGGAGCGTGTTCCTGCCCGGTGATAGCCGCTACATTGATGCTTATCAAAGCCTGTCGCGCGATGTGCTGCGCAGCACCAACACCACCGAATACTTACCTTACGCCAATCCAACACTGACGCCCAACCTGAACGGCTACAGCCTGCCATGGGAAAACAGCCGTTGGGGAACCGTCGTCCGCAGTTATGACCGTCATGGTGCTGGTCACATCGACTTTGACTTGAACGGTGGCGCGGTGACAGCCGCCAAAGACGGGCGCATCGTGTATGCCAACGACAGTTACGATATCAATACATTTACATCCGGCGCGTGGTGGTATTGGAACACGATCATCATTCAACACGCTGAACATGAGTATTCGCTGTATGGACACTTAGCGCCCAACAGCATTCCCGAACAGATCAAAGCTGGCTGCGTTGATCGTTATGATCTTCCCAATTGCAATGTCCCTGTCAATGCGGGACAAGTCATCGGTTTGGAAGGCAACACGGGCTATTCGACATCGGCGCATTTGCATGTCGAGTTCGGGCAAGCTTATGCCATTGTACCCTATATGGACACCGCCGATCATGACCGCGACGGCATTCGCGGCGAACCCGTGTACAGTTCTTATATCTACGCCGAGCATAATGTGCCGCTGAATGGCGTGCGCGCGTGGGATGTCGCATTCTGGCAGTGGAATGATCTGCTGCAAGCCGCGCATCTCAGCCCGCCGCCGCCCAACTTCAACCTCATCCTCAATGGAAATTTCACCAGCGGCACCGATCACTGGCAACCATCGGGGCAGATCAATTGGCAGGTCGAGCCAACACCAAGCGGTTCCGTGCTGCGCGCCACCCGTTTACGCACCGAAGCCGAACCACGCTGGGCATCGCTGTTTCAAGTGGGCGGTTATGGTGTGCGCGCCAACACCCCGCTGGAACTCGCGCTGCGCTTGGGCAACGCCAGCGGCATCGCCAAAACGGTGACACTGTGGCTCTACAACGGCACGCGCCGTGACTATGACGCGATTACCTGTTCGTTTGAACTACCGCCGAACGCCCCACTGAACACCTATATCATGCGCGGCATCACCCGTTTACCGTGGGCAACCCTGATGACCGAGATCGACATCAACCCGCCCGACGGATCGCCCGCCGCGCTGATCACGGATGTGGAACTGTATCATCGCCCTGCTTTAGTCGTCACCGAAACCGAATGTGTGTCGTGAAATTTGCCATGTGCGTATAATCAAACGGATATTTGAACTTAGATAGCGGGGGTTGGCGCGCCCAACCCCTACTTAACTCAAAATCACAATTTCATTGGAGCTGCATCCGCATGACCACGCAAACTGACATCACTAAAGACGCCGCACTTAAACAGTACACCGCCGATCCGCTGAATTACGGCACGCCGCTGCCGCTTCAACAGGCAAGCTATATCACGCCCAACACGCAATTTTTCGTGCGGAATCACGCGCCCATTCCGCACATTGACCCCGCCACATTTCGCCTGCGTGTGGATGGCATGGTGGAAGCGCCGCTAAGTTTGTCGCTGGATGATCTGCGTTCGCATTTCGAGCTGCACACGATCACGGCGACGCTGGCGTGCGCGGGTTATCGACGCAATGAATTAGAAACCATCGCGCCCATTCCCAATGAAGTCATCTGGCACGCCGACCCGATCAGCACGGCGGAATGGCGCGGTGTGTCGCTGGCGGAAGTGCTGCGC
>JBGSRB010000172.1:0-8246 GCA_041737735.1 Anaerolineae bacterium
GTTTTGACTGGTGACTTGCTGGAGACTGCTGCCTTGTCGCGGAAGGGCTTGGTGGTGCTGGTGGTGGCGATCTTAGGCGCGCTGCGCGGCGATCCTCCGGCGACGTATCCCAACGCGCTCTGGATCGGCACCGAATGGACGTATGCCGAAACGGATGCCGCCGCGATCGAACAACTGGCGGATCAACTGCGCGCACACCAGATCGGACGGGTGTATGCGTGGGTCAGTTGGCTGCAAGGGGATGATACGTGGCGCGGCGAAGAGAATTTCGAGAATGTGCGCGCGTTCGTCGCGGCATTGCGCGAAGTGTATCCCGAAGTCGAGCTGCACGGCTGGCTCGGCTTGCCCACGGACTTAGGTGGTGCGGGGCGCTTTGGCGCTGCCGAGCTGCAAAGTGAGGTCGCGGGGTTCAGCCGCCGCGTGATCGATGAGTTCGGTTTCGACGGCGTGTTTTTGAACGCCGAACCGGTGTGGAATGGTGACGAAAGTTATCTGGCGCTGTTGCGGGCGGTGCGCGCCGAAGTGGGCATCGACACGCCGATCAGCACCGCGATTCCGCCGGATTGGAGTCCGTTGGATGCAACGATCCCCGTGCCGCCGCTGATCACACCCGGCACCGAGTGGTCAACCGAGTATAAGCAAAGTGTGGCGCTGCTGGTCGATGAATTGGCGATCATGGCGTATTCCAGCGGCTTAAGCAGCATCGACGATTATACGATATGGGTTGCCTATCAAGTCGAAGTGTTCGCGCGCGCGGTGGCGGCGTTACGCACCGACACGCGCATCACGATCGGTGTGCCGACTTATGACGCCGAACCGCCGGGACATGATCCCGCTGTGGAGAATATCGTGTCAGCGGTGGCGGGCGTGCGGTTGGGATTGCAGCAAGCGGGAACGGCGGCGGATTACTTCAACGGGTTGGCGATCTACGCGGGCTGGACGACGACTGATGAAGAATGGGCGGATTTCCGTCGTTTGTGGGTTGAGGGGCGTTAACGCGAGTCAGAGCATGGCGAGGAATGGATCATGACCGTGCGCGAAAAACTGTACACCGTCGCTGAATTTTTAGAGATGGCGTTGCTGCCCGAAAACGCGGGGCGGCGGTTAGAACTGGTAAACGGAGCGATCGTCGAAATGACGCCATCAAGTCAGAAAAATACGGTAGCGGCGGGACGCATGGTTTACTATCTCAATGCGTTCGTTATGCCGCGCGATCTCGGTTACATCACGCTGCCGGATGGCGGCTTTCAACTGAACGAACACACGCTGCGCCACCCCGACGCCGCGTATATCTCGAAAGAACGACACAGCGCGCTGGACGGCGTGGCGTTCCCACTAGCGCCTAATCTCGCTGTCGAAGTGGTGTCGCCCGATGAGGATATTTTCCAGAAGGCGAACGATTATCTTCAGGCTGGCACGCGCTTGGTGTGGGCGATTTATGTCGAGCAAGCGGAGGTATTCGCGTTCACGTTGCAGCCTGATCACACTATTCGCAGCGTGCGTTATGGCGCGGATGCTGTGCTTGATGGCGGTGATGTGCTGCCCGGCTTCAGCGTGACGGTGCGCGATTTGCTGGCGGAATAAGCGCGCGGCTTTATTCGTCCACCCGCGCGCGGATCATCTCGGCGAGGTTATGCCCGATGATGCGAAACTCTTTATTCCGCAGGTGTAACTGCACGGGGCCGTTAAACGGCGCGATGCTGGTCACCTGCACCTGCGCGCCCGGCGTCAGTTCGAGCGCGGCGAGATACTCCAGTCGATCCGCTTCGCGCGTCAGCACGCGCGTGATCGTCAGCGGGGTATTCAGCGGCGCGTGAATGAGCAGCGCATCATCGAACGGCGCGATGTCACCGTCAAGCGATGGAATCGGCTCGCCATGCGGACACACCGACGGATTCCCCGCCATATCCAACATGCGTGCGGCGATGGTGTCGGACAGCGCGCGCGCGATCTCGCGGGCTTCGTCATACACTTCATGCCAACCAAAATTCATCACCGACATAAGGAAGGCTTCCGCGATCCGATGGCGGCGCAGATGCTTAAGCGCTTCCCGCGCGCCTGCGTCGGTCAAGCGGATGCCCTGATAGGGTTCGTGTTCGAGTAAGCCGAGATCGCGCAGCTTGCTGACCATGCGATTGACCGCGGGCGCGCTCACGTTGAGCAAATCCGCCAGCGCTGACGTGCCGACATAGCCGCGCGCATCGCCCGCGCGGTCGATCAAGCGGTGGATTTCCGCCAGATAATTGCGCATGGTGGGGCTAAGTTCACCCGAAGGCGTGACGCTCAGCGGCGAGTCGCCGCCGACCGCATCATCGGCGTTAAGCGCGAGATCATCGTCGCGGTTTTTGCGCGCCATGTTTATAACCCGTGTTCCAACCGCTGAATCAGGCGTTCGGGCAGGTTGTGCGAGCGCATCCGCTTTTGCACCGCGCCGATGTCATAGGGAATGCGGCGGTGTTCCCACATATTGGTTTCAACATCGAGCAGGGCGTAAGCCGCTTCGGGGTTGGCATCGCGCGGTTGACCCACGCTGCCGGGGTTGATGATCTGGCGATGTCCGTTGAGCGCGCGCTGCTGGCGATAGAGGGGTTGCAGCGCCGAGGCATTTTCGCCTTCGCGCGACAGTTCATAAATCACGGGCATATGCGTGTGACCGACGAGACAATAGGGCGTCTCGAAATAATCGAAGTTGTGGCGTGCGGTCATGGGTTCGAGAATGTATTCCCACACGGGTTCGCGCGGGCTGCCATGTGCCAGCGTATAGCTGCCGATCACGAACGTCGTCGGCAGCGCTTCGAGATAAGCCGTGTTCGCCGGGGTGAGTGTGTCCGTCGTCCACTGGACGGCGCGGCGCGCATCGGGGTTAAAGGTGTCGCTGTCCAACCGACCGAGCGCCGCCCAGTCATGGTTGCCCGCGAGACACAAATGCGGCATCGAGCGCAGCAGCTCAACACATTCATTGGGATCGGGTCCGTAACCGACGACATCGCCCAAGCACCAAACATATTCCCATTGATTTTTAGCGTCGTTCAACACCGTCTCGAAAGCGGTGAGGTTCGCGTGAATATCCGAGATGATGAGAATCCGCATGTTGTATGACCACCAACCAAGGGCTGCGCCAATAAAAACTAGGTCTGCATGATACCATGATTTTGACCAGCACACGAGTCATGTGCGGGCGTTGAAGTCAGCGCGCACAAGCACGCCGGATCGCGGTATAATTGCCATGATCCTTACGGAGCAGCCGAACCATGAATGATCACGATGAAATCTATATTCACGATGTGCGCCCAACCCGCGCCGACGCGCTGAAAAATCGCGAACTGCTGATCGAAACGGCGCAGCGCTTGTTCGCGCAGTCGGGCGTCGATGCCGTGTCGATGGCGCAGGTGGCGCAAGCGGCGGGCGTGGGCAAAGGCACACTCTATCGCAATTTCGCCAGTAAAGCCGATCTGTGTCAAGAACTGCTCGACACCGAAATGCGCGCCCTGCAAGCGCGCACGCTGGCATATCTGCGCGCCGAACCGGATGCGTGGACGAAATTGGCGTGGTTTCTGCGTGAAACCGCGACCTATGTCATGCGGAATTTGGCGCTGCTGGGCGGCGGCATTTTAGACGGGCAGCCGCTCGATCATCCCGCGCATTATTGGTGGCGGCAGACCCTGCGCGGCTTGCTGGTGCAGATTAACCCGACCATCGATCACGACTACACGGCTGATCTGTTGTATGTGCTGCTCGACCCGCGCACCCTGCATTATCAACTGATGGCGGTCGGCTTAACGCCCGAACGCATCACCGACGGTTTAGTGACTTCGGCGGCACGCCTCACGCGCTGACCACGCTAAAACGGACTCCAGTCCATTTACTCATCAAACGCTAAACCAGCTTGCTCCATTGCTGTGTTATGCTTCAGGGCGTAAACGGACTACAGTCCATTTCAGATTGCCTAAAGCGCAGGAGTGCTAAACCATGACCAACTGGACGTTTGACCTAGCCCATACCGCCATTGAATTTTCCGCCCGCCACATGATGATTTCGACTGTGCGCGGTCGTTTTGCACCGCCGAGCGGCACGCTCGTGTTTGATCCGGCGAATCCCGCTGCCACGCAGGTGACGGTGGAAGTCGATCTCGCCAGCGTCGAAACGGGCATGGCAGATCGTGACAACCACCTCCGCAGCCCCGACTTCTTCGATGTCGCCAATCATCCCAAGATGACGTTCACCAGCACCAGCGTCGAAGTCACGGGTGAGAACACCGCCAACCTGACCGGCGACCTGACCATTCGTGGCGTCACCAAGCCGATCACGCTCGCTGTCGAGTTCAACGGCGTGGGAACCTCGCCATGGGGTCAGCAGGTCGCGGGCTTCAACGCGACGGGCAAGATCGACCGTGAAACATGGGACTTAACCTGGAATGTCGCGCTGGAAGCGGGCGGCTGGCTGGTGGGCAAAGACATCAAGATCAATCTTGAGGTTGAAGCCATCGCCGTGACCGAAAGCGAAACCGCGCAGGCGTAATCTACGCTTATGCTGCGTTGGTCAGGGCTATGCAATACCGCCCTGACCACGTTTCAACATTCCCCCAAGCGCGCGCCGCGCGGTTTGATCAGCACCATAAGACCGATTCTCACCAATTGATCATCGACACAAGCGCGCGTGGGTTGGTATCCTGATAAAGATACCTTTCGCACACACGGGGTTGAATAAGGCGTGAGCGACACACACGGAATGGGTTTACTGATCACGCTGGTAGGTCCTGCCGGCGCGGGCAAAAATCGTCTGATGCAGCACATCCTCACGCAGACCCGCGTCTACCAACTTGCGACCGCCACCACACGCGCCATGCGTTCCGGCGAAGCCGAAGGACGCGAACACTACTTCGTAACCAAACCACAATTTGAACAATTGATCGCTGACGACAAGCTGCTTGAATGGCAGGTCGTGCATGAGAATCTCTATGGCATCGTGCGCGATCCGCTGGAGGATGCCTTCACGAATGGCGCGATGATCATGGCGGACATCGAGATTTACGGTGTGCAGCAGGTGCGCGCCGCGTATCCCGATAACGTGATCACCGTGTTCATCGCGCCGCCGTCGATTGGCGACTTGATCGCGCGGATGCAGGAACGCGGCGACAAAACGTCCGAGATCGGCAAGCGCCTGCTGCGCGCGCCCATCGAGATCGCGTTTATGCCGCAGTGTGAGCATGTGATCTGCAACGATGATTACGAACGCAGCGCCGATGTGCTGCTGCGGATCGTCAAAGGCTACCTAGAAACGGGCGCGCGCCCGTCGATCTCGGATGCGCCGCCCGCGTATCACTTCGCGTATTATGCCGAAGCGATCCCCGTGACGGGCGACGCCTTCGCCGATCGGGTGCAGCACGCCGCCGCCCCCAGCAATCGGATGCGCGCGGGCGATCTGCCGCATGAAGTCGCGCTGGAGGGTTTGCGTTCCACGCTTAACCTCGACGCTGACGCGGCGGCGCTGGTGGCGGGTGGTGAGCGCGACGGGGAATATCTGCCGCCTGTGGGCTTGTATTACAACAACGCCGAGCATGAACAGGTGATCTATCGTTATCTCTATCGCGTGGATGTGCCGTTCGCGCTGCCCGACGGCTGGACGTGGAAGCCGATCCATTTGCTGCGTGAGGCGTTAAGCGCGCGTTTGGCGCTGCCCGGCAGCCCGCTCAATCTGGTTGAGGATGGATCATGACCACCGACACGCTGCGTGATCTGCAACAGTCAATGGGCGCAACGTTCGCCCCCGACGGGATTCCGCTGATGTTCAGCAGCCCGGGACGTGAATTTTTTGCGGCACAGAACGACGTGCTGCTGATGGATCGCTCGCATGAAGGGCGGCTCGAACTCACGGGGCGGGATCGGCTGGCGCTGCTGCATCGCCTTTCGACCAACGACATCGAGTCGATGCGTGAAGGCGAACGGCGCGCGACGATCTTCACCAACCCGAACGGGCGCATCATCGACCGCGTGACGGTCTATCATCGCGGCGATCGCGTGCTGCTGCTGACCGAACCGGGGCGCGGCGCGGCGGTGCAGCAGTATCTTCAGCGCAACATCTTCTTCAACGATGATCTGCACATCACCGATTTGCAACCGACCACAGTCGCATTCGCGCTGCACGGCGCTAAAGCCGATGCTGCTGTCGCTCGTTTAGGTGTGACGGACGACATGGCAGAGCTGGCGCTGCGCGATGGCGCGACTGCGTTCGTCGCGCGTGATCGGGCGTTGCAGGGCGGTCATTGGCGCATCATCGCGCCCGCGGACGACCTGCACGCCAAAATTCTGTGGGGGCGGCTGATCGTGGGTGGCACGGCGCAATCCGTCATTGAAGTTTCCGATACTTTACGGGTGATCGCTCCCGGCGGCATCTTGCCTGCGGGATCGCTGGCGTATAACCTGCTGCGTGTGCGCGCGGGGCGTCCGGCGGCGCTGCGCGAACTGAGCGACGCTTATATTCCGCTGGAAGTCGGGTTGTGGGACGAGGTCAGCTTTACCAAAGGGTGCTATACCGGACAAGAGATCATCGCGCGCATGGAAAGCCGCCGCCGCTTGGCGAAAACCAGCGTCAGCGTGGATTTATCCGCATCGCTGGATGTTCCCATCGGTGCGTCTGCCGCGCTGCTGCTTGATGGGCGCGAAGTGGGCAAGCTGACCAGCAGCGCCAGCGCATCCGGCAGCCAGCACTTCGGGATCGCGGTGGTTAAGCTGGCGGCGGCGCAGGTGGGAACGGTGCTGCACGCCGGGGACGTGACCGCGACGATCACGGGTTTTACGGGATCGCAGCCCGCCGATCTGGTTGAGGACAATTAAAGCCTGACAGCGCGCCCTTGAGCGCACGCGCGCCCGTGCTATAATGCTGACTCATTCAGACTGCACACAAACGCCGTCAGGCGTTTTTCTATGTATACCAGCGGAGGTCGAACGTGAACGAGTTAGTGAAATCGCTCGAAGCAGTGGATCGTGGGCATCCCCAACTTGCGGCGGGCGATACGGTCAAGGTGCATGTGCGCGTCGTCGAAGGCGACCGCGAACGTATCCAGATTTTTCAGGGCTTGGTGATTCGCCTGCGTAAAGGTGGCAACGAAGCTAACTTTACCGTGCGCCGCATTGCGTCGCATGGGGTGGGTGTCGAGCGTACCTTCTTGCTCAAAAGCCCGCGCGTGGACAAAATCGAAATCGTGCGTCGCGCCAAAGTGCGCCGCGCGCAGTTGTATTACATGCGCGAACTGCGCGGTAAAGCGGCACGCCTGAAAGAACGCCGCTAGATCGCGGGGGCTGACTCATGCGCCCGCTGATCGGAATCACATCATCAGACTGGATTGGTGAACGCGGCAAGCCGTATCATCGCGGTTATGCCGCGAACGCCTACGCCATCGCGGATGCGGGCGGCTTGCCTGTGTATATCCCGACGAATCTGCCGGAAGCGCTGCTGCGCGATCTGTACGAACGGCTGGATGGTCTGCTGCTGCCCGGCGGACCCGATGTTGACCCCGCTTACTACGGTGCGGATCGTCATGCGAAAACGATCGAGATCGATCTGCCGCGCGATGAACTCGAACTGACGATCACCCGTTGGGCGTATGCCGATGATCTGCCGATCTTCGGCATTTGTCGTGGACATCAAGTGCTGAATGTGGCGCTCGGTGGCACGCTGATTCAAGATATTCCGTCGGAAGTGCAAACGCTGCTGCCTCACGAAACGCTGCCGGAAGAACCGCGCGAGATCATCAAGCATGATGTCACGCTTGAAGCAGACAGCCGCATCGCCGCGATCATGGGGCGGACGAGCGTCGGCGTCAACAGCTTGCATCATCAAGCGTCGGAGCGGATCGCGCCCGGCTTGGTGATCGCGGGCATCTCGCCCGATGGCATTATCGAAGCCGCCGAAGCGCCGGATAAGCGCTTTGTGCTGAGCGTGCAGTGGCATCCCGAGGATTTATTCGAGCAAAGCGACGCGATGCGCCGTTTGTTCGCGGCGTTCGTGGCTGAGGCGCAGGCTTATGCCGAAGCACGGACGCAAACAATCGCCTAAAGATCAGCGGGCGCGGGGCTGTTTCAGCCTGCGCCCGTGTTATTTCCCCACAATGCGCTGAAGCAGCGCGGCTTGTTCTTGTGCCAGCAGATCACGATTGAAGCGTTCATAAGCCAACTTGTGCGCGGCGGCGCGCGCGTGCGTCAGGCGTTCGGGCGCGCGTAGAAAATCAGCCAGCACGCGGGCGGCGG
>JBGSRB010000185.1:0-2505 GCA_041737735.1 Anaerolineae bacterium
GGTGTGCCGCCCGAACGGGTGCGCGCCGTTGAACTGGAATACAACGAGCTTTCCGGCGAGTGGTGGCGCTATTACGAGCCGGGCGCGTCCACACGGCAGACGTATCTCGATTACGATGAGGGTCCCCTGACGATCTCCAGCGGCAAGCCGCAGATCGTGCGCGAACTGGCGGGCGAACTGCCCGGTCGCCGCATGATGATCGGGGATGGATCAAGCGATTTAGCGACGCGCGGCGTGGTCGATCTGTTCGTCGGCTTCGGCGGCGTGGTGTCTCGTCAGAAAGTGCGCGATGAAGCCGAAGTGTTCGTCAGCGTGAACTCACTCGCGCCGATCCTGCCGTTGGCGGCGGGCGCGCGCGGTTATGCCCAAGTACAAGGCACGCCGCATCAAGCAGTGTTCGCGCGCGGCATCGAATTGCTGGCGGAAGGCGTCTTATTTCAAGACGACGCGCAGCGCACCGCCTTGCTCACGCCTTTGCAGCAGCAGCCCACCACCGACTAAAGCGCGACGCACCAGCGTGCGCCTTCCTTAAACTTTACGCGAGTAGAACGGCAAACCACAATGCTCGGATCGCTTTTACGCCGCAGTCCCCGCCCCGATTCGGGCAGAACGCCCGATGTCCCCGTGAACTGGGGACGCCTGTTCAGTTATATGCGTCCGTATCTAAAATGGATGGCGGTCGCTTTCGTCATGATCTTAGGCACGTCCGCCTTGAGCTTGGTCTTTCCGCTGATCATCCAACAGGTGATCGACGCGGTGCTGGTCGAGAACAGCGGCGACCTGCTCAACAACATCACGGCACTGCTGATCGGCACGTTCCTGCTGCGCGCGGTGCTGTCCGCCATTGATACCTACATCATCAATTACATTGGCGAGAAGATCGTTTACGATCTGCGCGTTGACCTGTACAACCACATGCAATCATTGTCGCTGAGTTTCTTCAGCAAGCGCCGCGTCGGGGAACTGGTGTCGCGCTTGACCAGTGACGTGACCACGCTGCGCAATGTGCTGACGACCAACGTCAACCTGTTCGTGCAGCAGATTCTGATCGTGATCGGTTCGCTGGTGCTGATGGTGTTGATCAACTGGCGACTGACGCTGTTCATCGCGGTCGTCACGCCGATCATGGCGGGGTTGGGTGTCGCGCTCGGCGTCATTCTGCGGCGTGCCAGCACGCAAATTCAGGATGAACTGGCAGCGGCGAACGTGGTCGCCAACGAGACGATCCAATCGATCCGCGAAGTGAAATCGTTCGTGCGCGAAGATTACGAACGCGCGCGTTATGACGGTGCGGTGCGGCGCGCGCTCGACATCGCCCTTAAGGTGCTGCGCGTGCGTGCGGTGCTTGGCTCAGCTGTGACCTTTGTCGGTTTCGGCAGCGTCGGCGCGATCCTGTGGTTCGGCGGGCGCGAAGCGCTCGAAGGACGCTTAAGCGGTGGCGAATTGGTGGCGTTTCTGGTTTATGCGCTCAGCATCGCGGGCAGCTTGGGCGCGATTTTGAGTTTGTATACGTCGCTGCAACAGGCGTTAGGCGCGAGCAAGCGCGTGTTTGAAATCATGGACACCGCGCCAAGCATCACCGACGCGCCCGACGCGCAGATCGTCACACGCGCCGACGGACGGATCACGTTAGCGGGCGTGCATTTCAGCTATGACGTGCGTCAGGAAGTGTTGGACGACATCACGCTTGACATCGCGCCTGGCGAGATCATCGCGCTGGTGGGTCCCAGTGGCGCGGGCAAAAGCACGATCTTCAACCTGATCCCGCGCTTCTACGATCCAACGGCGGGCGCGGTGCTGCTCGACGGCGTCGATCTGCGCGCGATCACGCAGTACAGCTTGCGCGAACAGATCGCCATCGTGCCGCAAGAAACACTGCTGTTCGGCGGTTCGGTCTATGACAACATCGTCTATGGCAAGCTCGACGCGCCGCGCGACGCCGTGATCGAAGCCGCGCGCAATGCTAATGCTCACGACTTCATCATGGGCTTGCCCGATGGCTACGATACGATTGTGGGCGAACGCGGCATCCGTTTGAGCGGGGGTCAGCGTCAGCGGGTGGCGATTGCGCGCGCGCTGCTCAAAGACCCGCGCATTCTGCTGCTCGACGAAGCCACCAGCAGCCTCGACAGCGAAGCCGAACATGAAGTCCAAGAGGCGCTCGGACGCTTGATGCAAGGACGCACCACCGTGATCATCGCGCATCGCCTCAGCACGGTGCGGATCGCGCATCGCATCGTCGTGATGCAGGAAGGGCGCATCGCGGATGTCGGTTCACACGATGAGTTGATCGCGCGCGGCGGCTTATACGCGCGTCTGCACGCGCTCCAATTCCGTATTGAAGATGCGCTGGCGGATATGCCCGATGATCCCGACGCCTGACGCTTATCGCGGGGCGCGCGTGCTGATCACGGGGGCGACGGGCTTTCTAGGCGGGGCGCTGGCGCGCCGTTTGCACGCCGACGGCGCGCATGTGGTGGCATTGGCGCGCAATCCTGCTAAAGC
>JBGSRB010000366.1:0-5970 GCA_041737735.1 Anaerolineae bacterium
TGCACCAAATGCAACCGGACGATGTAAAAGCCGCGATTGACGAACTGCACGAACTGTTGATCGACGGCATGATCGTGATCGCGCCCATCGTCACGGATTTTATGGCGGAAATTCAAGACTTAGCGGGGGATATACCGTTCATTCAAATTGACACCAAACCCAAGCCGGGCGTGGCGTCGATCACGATTGAGCAAGCGCATGGGTCGAAGTTGGCTGCCGAGCATCTGATCGACTGGGGGCATCGGCAGATTGCCGAAATTAGCGGTCCGCTCAATTGGTATGACGCCATCATGCGCCATCAAAGTTGGGTCACGACCATGCAGCAGCATAATCTGCCCCATGATTTGAGCGTTGAGGGCAATTGGTCGTCGCAAAGTGGCTATGAAGCGGTTTTGACGCTGCTCAACGCGGGCGCTGAATTTACCGGTCTGGTGGTCGCCAATGATCAGATGGCGCTTGGGGCGATCGCCGCTCTGAACGAACGCGGCTTGCGGATTCCCGAAGATGTTTCGGTGGTTGGTTTTGACGACATCCCCGAATCCGCTTATTTCTTGCCTGCCCTCACGACAGTGCATCAGGATTTTGTGGCGTTGGGCGAGCAAGCGGTCGAATATCTGGTATCGCTGATCAAAAGCCCGAAGAAGCCTAATCATCAGCGCGTGTTGTATCCCGAATTGATCATCCGTCAAAGCACCGCACCGCTGAAGTGAGGCGATAAGCACAGCAGCTCGGCAGCCTCACGGATACTCATTCAATATCCCATCGACCTAACCGACCCCGGAAACGGGATCGAATAGTTTCGTGATCTTAACCTCATACAATGTGTAGTAAGATCACCTCGCTTCATGTGCGAATAAGTAGCACGCAACTAATCGAGTTCATTGCGTCGTTCAGGCATTCACTTCAAAACAGACTCGGCTCTGCAACGCGAAGAAAGCGATGCGGGCGCACGTCAGTTATACTACCAGATGCGGACGTTACGGGGTTCCCGTTCACCTGTGAGCCACACAACGCCAACACCTTGCCCTACCCGTATGCTCGAATTGTTCCGGCACTGCATTAAGCCGTATCCCCCCATTTATGGGGGGGATATATTTTTTCTAAGGCTCATAAACTTTATCCTGAAGTTCAAATTTTGCGCCTATCGACCTAAAAGCGATCAACAAGTGAAAACCCAATCATGCTGACGAACCCAAAAATCCAAGCCCAACCAGCCACTGCTACGAAAACAACGTGGCACACCCTGCCCGTTGAGCAAACCTTAACCCAACTGACTGTCGATCCCGCGCGCGGGTTGAACGATGCTGAAGTTGAACAGCGTCGCGTGCAGTATGGCTATAACGAACTGATCGAAGCCAAGCTGAAAAGTCCGTGGGCGATTTTGTGGGAGCAGCTTACCAATCCGCTCGTGCTGCTGCTGGTCTTCGCCGCCGTGATTTCGGCGTTTCTCGGCAAAGCCGATAACGTCATCGCCATCTCCTCGATCATCATCCTGAACGCTATTCTCGGCGTTGTGCAGGAATATCGCGCTGAAAAAGCGATGGCAGCCCTGCAAAAAATGGCAGCGCCGCTGGTGCGCGTGCGCCGCAATAGCGATGTTCACGACATTGCCGCGCGTGAACTTGTGCCGGGTGATGTGATCTTGGTTGAAGCGGGCAGCGTTGTGCCGGCGGACGCCCGTTTGTACGAAGCCGCTAATCTGCGCGCTCAGGAAGCTTCGCTGACGGGTGAATCGCAGCCGATTGAGAAATATCCCGAACCACTGGAAGACCCGATCGCCCCGTTGGGTGACCGCCACAATATCCTCTACATGGGAACGTCAATCACCTATGGGCGCGGCACTGCGATCGTCGTCGAAACCGGGATGGGAACCGAGCTTGGGCATATTGCGGATTTGATCCAGTCGGTCGAAAGCGAAAAAACGCCGCTTCAACGCCGCATTGACGAACTCGGTGGTGTGCTGTTTCGCGCGGCGCTGGTGGTCATGGCGCTCGCCTTCGTTGTGGGCTTCATCGCGGGCGACACCTTGGAAACCGTCGCACTCAACGCTGTGGCGATTGCCGTTGCCGTTGTGCCAGAAGGTTTGCCCGCCGTGATCACGATTGCGCTGGCGCTAGGCGCACAGCGGATGCTGAAGCGTAATGCGTTAATCCGGAAGCTGCCCGCTGTCGAAACGCTCGGTTCGGTCACCACCATTTGCTCGGATAAAACCGGCACGCTCACCGAAAACCGCATGACCGTGACCATGATCGATGTGACGGGCAACACTGAGCGCATGGACGATATTGTGCGTGGCGGCTATGCGGAACTGCTGCGCGCTAATGATGCCGACAAATCCACGCCGCGCGCGGCACAAGCGATTCTGCTGGCAGGCGATACCCTGTGCAACGACGCGGTATTAAAGGGTGCGGAAAGCGCGGAATATAGCGCGATTGGTGACCCGACCGAAGGCGCGCTCGTGATCGCGGCAGCACGCTATGGGTTATCCAAACCACGCCTTGAGCGCATTCTGCCGCGCATCGGCGAATTACCCTTCGACTCGGATCGCAAGCGCATGACGACCCTTCATGCCTACGACCCGCAGGTGGCATTGCAAAGCGGCGAGACTGAACTGATTGATGAAATTCTCGAAGTGCCGCGCTCCGGTGCTATCGCCTTCACCAAGGGCGCGGTGGATGGCTTGCTCGACATCAGCAAGTATGTGTGGCACAACGGCGAGCGCATTCCGATGACCGACGAATGGCGCGCCCGCATTGAGGAGTCGAATAACCGCCTCGCACAGGGCGGGTTGCGCGTGCTGGGTCTGGGGTATCGTGGCTTCCAGACACCGCCAACCGAAATCACCGAGGCGGCGACCGAGAAAAACCTGACTTTTATCGGTATGGTGGGCATCATTGACCCGCCGCGCACAGAAGTGAAAGAAGCGGTGCGCATCTGTAAGCAGGCGGGCATTCGTCCGGTGATGATCACGGGTGACCATCCCTTAACCGCCTTCGCCATCGCGCGCGAACTCGGCATCGCTGTTGATGGCGATCGCGTGCTGACGGGGAAAGACCTGAACACGTTGACCACCGAGCAGCTTGAGCAAGAAGTCGAACGTGTGGCGGTGTTCGCCCGCGTTTCGCCCGAACACAAGCTGAATATCGTGCAGGCGCTGCAAAACAAGGGACACATCGCCGCCATGACCGGTGACGGTGTGAACGATGCGCCCGCCCTTAAGCGCAGCAATATCGGCGTGGCGATGGGCATCACCGGCACGGCTGTCTCTAAAGAAGCATCCGATATGGTGATTCTCGATGACAACTTCGCCACCATCGTCAGCGCTGTCGAAGAAGGACGCACCATTTACGACAATGTGCGCCGCTTCATCAAATATCTGCTTGCCAGCAACACGGGCGAGTTGATCGTGCTGCTCGTCACCCAGTTGATTGCAGGCATGACCATTCCGCTGACCACGCTGCAAATCCTGTGGATGAACCTGATCACCGATGGCATTCCGGCGCTGGCATTGGGCGTCGAAAAAGCCGAGCGCGGCGCGATGCAGCGCGCCCCGTATGCCCCGAATGAAAGCCTGTTCGGGCGCGGCTTGGGACGCCACATCATTTTAGTGGGTGCTTTGCTCGGCATCAGCGGCATCGCGTTAGGGTATTGGGCATGGTCAGCCGATCTGCGTGCAACCAACGACGCCCCCGCATGGAATACGATGGTGTTTATGTTCCTCACCATCGCCCAGATGGGACACGCCCTCGCGCTGCGGTCGCACCGCGAATCGATTTTCACGGTTGGTTTAGCCGGTAATCCCCTGCTGATCGGTGCGATTATTGTCACGGTGGTGCTGCAACTGATTGCGGTCTACGCACCCTTCTTTAACAACATCTTCGGCACCAACCCGCTCACGGTTGAGCAGCTTGTGATCTGCTTTATCCTCAGCACCATTGTGTTTTGGGGCGTGGAATTGGAAAAGCTGCTGATCCGGCGCGGCGTATTGAATTGAAGTAACAAGCGTCTGTGCAAACGGCGTTGAGCGGGGCGTTTGGTTCGTCACCAACGCCCCAGCCGAGCCTACATGTGTAAATTTATAGACCAACTACGAGGTGTAACGGTATGGACTGCCCGGTATGTAAGGAAGTTGAACTGAAAATCAGTGACCGCAGCGGTGTGGAAATTGATTACTGCCCGCGCTGTCGAGGCGTGTGGCTGGATCGGGGTGAACTGGACAAAATCATCGAACGCAGCGCTGCCTATGAAATGCAAACGTCAGCACCCCAACCCCAACAGCGCACCGTCATTGTCGATGACGACTACTACGATGATGACGACGATTACAAGCCCAAGCGTGGCTATGATCCGCGTAGCCAGCAGCGCCCACCGAAGAAAAGAACGTTCCTCGGTGATCTCTTTGATGTGTTCGACTAATCGCTAACCCTCGTTCGACGCCGCGCTTGCCCTTCCGTAATGAGGCAAGCGCGGCGCTCGCATGATCAACCGTTTAGGCTTGCCGCACCGCATTCAGAAAACCACGGGCTGCTGGTGTCAGCAGCGCTTCCACGGTGGTGGTGATGTAACGTGCGCCGCGATCACGCCAGCGCTGAGCATCGTCAAAATTGGGCGCCATGATGCCGAGTGCTTTATCGGAATGCAGCACGATCTCGGCAATCTTGTCAGCCGCCGCTTCCACAAGGGGATGCTTAGTTTGACCGGGAACCCCATAGGATTGCGAAAGATCGGTTGGTCCGATGAAAATGACATCGATGCCATCAACCGCAGCAATCGCTTCCAGATTGGCGACCGCCTCTTGTGTTTCAATATGCACTACGATCAGGCTTTCGCGGTTAGCTGCCTCCACATACGCGCCCAATGTGCCGATCTGACCATAATCAGCAGGGCGCACGCCGGCTAAACCACGAATGCCGCGCGGGAAATATTTCACCGAGCGCACCACCGCCTCAGCCTCGGCTGCCGAGTTCACCCAAGGCACATGCAAACCTTGCGCGCCCGTATCCATAAAGCGCAGGATGATGTGCGCTTGATTGGTTGGCACGCGGATGATCGGTGTTACGCCGCGCAGTTCAGCCGCGCGGGTCATATCTTCGCAATCACGTGGCTCAATCAGCCCGTGTTCACCATCGAACACAAGAAAATCCCACTGGGTATAACCGAGCATTTCGATTAATGCTGCGTTGGGATAACGGACAAAACAGCCGAACACGGGTTGTCCCGCTTGGATGCGGGCTTTGGTCGAGTTGATTTGCATGTTGCGATGCTCCGTGATGCCGCGCTATTAAGAGTCAGTGTATCGCGAAACATGAAGATTTTTGACGATGATCGAAGTTTAGTCTGTGACGGCGTGAATGGTCAAGTCATGACATCGACTGAAAACGCACTTACGGACAGCATGTTTCGTTCACATTCGCGCGTCATACCGTGAGCCAGCAGCAGCGCTTATTGCTTGATAAGTGCGAAAATCGAAAGTAGAAACCATCACATTTTTCTGAGAATATTTCAGAACCGCGTCTAATCTAAGCCTAAATTAAGGAGGTTTTAGCCCCAGTACACTTAAGGTCAATCCATACGTTGAATCCCGCTGCTTGCCCACGCGGCAGCGCGTGGCATGAGGGAGCGCGATACGGTAAGCTCTGATTAGGCGTGCTGATGAAATAAGGAGAATGGTCAGTGGCGCACAAACACCTCACCTGGGGCATGGTGCCGCTGCTGCTGCTGGCGGTCTGGCTGGGGCTTCACAGCCTGAATGCGCGTCCGCTGTGGTATGACGAATGGTACTCGCTCTACTATGCGGGGGCTGCGCCGCAGCATGGGCCCGTCCCGCTGGCGACGGTGTGGGAGCGTGTCGCTCGTGATGCCGACCCCCAACCCCCCGGGTACTATCTACTGCTGAGCTTATGGGGGCGGCTGGTCGGCTGGACGCCGTTCGCGGCGCGCGTGCTGTCGCTGCTGCTCGGCGTTCTGGCT
>JBGSRB010000303.1:0-1895 GCA_041737735.1 Anaerolineae bacterium
TGACCGGTGAGATCGAGCGCCTCTACACGGATCGCGGCAGCGCGGCGCGCTTGCAAATGCGCCTCGCCTTCGCGGAAATGATCCCGAACAACACGCGCGATGAGATCGCCTTCACGCCGCGCCTGATCCTCGTGTTCGATCAGTAAGTCGGCTAGCCGCTGCTTTTGCCGATGAAGCGATAGCCGATGCCGTACTCGCTTTGGATGTAAGTCGGCGTTTTCACATCCGGCTCGATCTTGCGGCGCAGGTGCGACACATAAATGCGCGGGTAGTGATGTTCGCGCGTGTATTCATAGCCCCACACGCTTTCCAACAGTTGTTGAAATGTCAGCACTTCGCCCATGTGCTGCACAAACAGCGCCAGCAGCTTGAACTCAGTCGGCGTTAAGCGCACCTCTTGTCCGCCCACGAACACATGCCGCAGAGGAATATCCACGCTCAGATACTCATCTTCGTAAGCCTGCGTCAGCGAGACATCCGGCTCAGTCGGGTGCGCGCGCCGCAGCAGCGCCCGCAACCGCGCGTTGAACTCGATCATCGGCAGCGGCTTCTTCATGAACTCATCCGCGCCCATGTTCAACGCATTGGCGATATCTTCTTCGCGCACACGGTTCGCCGTCATCATCAGGATCGGCACATCGCTCAACTCGCGGATGCGCTGGCACACCGTGCGCCCATCCATTAACGGCAAGCCAATATCCAGCACCACCACATCGGGGCGCGCGCCATGAAACGCGCGCAACCCTTCCAAACCATCACCAGCGGTCAGCACTTCAAAACCTTCGCCTTTTAATTCAATGTGCAGCAGGCGAATCACATCCGGATCATCATCGATCACTAGCACGCGCATAAAGTTTGCTCCCTTGATCAGCGCACGACGTAAGGTAATTGTAATCCGCCAAGAGTTTGCCCTGCAAGCGCGCGCCGCCGCCGAGTATAATAGGCGTTCTCATGTTATAGGATTTACGCCATGCCTGTCGAACGTATTCAAAAAATTCTCGCTGGTGCGAACATCGCGTCACGCCGCGCCGCCGAGTCCCTGATCGAACAAAAGCGTGTGCGCGTCAACGGCGAGATCGCCGATCTCGGCGCGAAAGCCGATCCCGCTGTCGATGTGATCGAAGTCGATGGCGTGCGTTTACGCACCGATGCCGAAACCAAAGTCTACATTGCGTTGTATAAGCCGCGCCATGTGCTGACCACCTCCACGCCGCATCGCACCGATAAGCGCCAGACGGTCTACGATCTGATCGACCGCAAAGATGTGCATCTGTTCCCCATCGGACGCTTAGATGCCGACAGCGAAGGCTTGCTCGTGCTGACCAACGATGGCGCGCTGGCGCAAAAGCTCAGCCATCCCAGTTTTCGCCACACCAAAACCTATAAGGTCGAAGTCGTCGGCTTGCCTTCCACCGAAGCGCTGGATAAGTGGCAGTCGGGTGTCTTTCTCGAAGAAGGCAAAACCGCGCCGTGCAGCGTCACCATCATCAAAGGCAGCCCGAAACTGACCGTGCTGCGCGTCGTCATGACTGAAGGCAAAAAACGCCAGATTCGCCGCGTCGCCGCGCAGTTGGGGCATAACGTCAAGCGCTTGACGCGCACGCACATCGGCATGTTGGGGGTCGGCAGCCTGCGCCCCGGTGAATGGCGCGATCTCACGCCGCAAGACCTGAAAGCGTTGAAAACCCCCGCGCAAGAAGTGTTGACCGCCGCCCGCCGCCGTATTGCTGAACGTTCGGCTGCCGCCAGCGCCGATCGCCAGTCAAGCGGTCGTCCGTCGAGTGGTCGTCCACACAGCGGGCGTCCGCAGAGTGGTCGTCCGTCCAGCGGGCGTCCGCGCAGCCGACCGAACAGCCGTCCGCAAGGTGTCCGCACGCTCGTTGACATGGGCGAGG
>JBGSRB010000335.1:0-4634 GCA_041737735.1 Anaerolineae bacterium
CGCTGAGCGTGTGCGCCAGCGTATCATGCAGCTCGCGGGCAAGGCGCGCGCGTTCTTCACTTGCGCCGAACTCCACGCTGCGATTGAACAGGCGCGCGCGCTCGATGGCGATGCTGAGCAGATCGCCAATCGTGTAGAGCAGGCGCAGATCATCCGCTGACAGTTCGCGCCAATCGACGCTGGCAACGTTGAGCAAGCCCAATTGTTTGCCGTGCGCGTACAGCGGAATGCTGGCGTGATTCTCTAAGCCGCGCGTGTCGTCCAGCACGCCATCGAGCCGTGTGCAGGTCACGACTTTGACATTCGCCGCCCCGTTGAGATCGCCTTTTTGATACGTGTCGAGACAGTAGCAATATGTCGTCCCCTTCATGCGATAGGGGTTTTGCTCCAACGCGGGCGGCAGATTCTGCGCGACGGCAAGATAGGGATCGCCCGTATCCTCATTGATCAGCCAAATCCAGCCGGTTTGTAAGCCGCAAAATTCCGCGACGCGCGCTAAGGTGGTGCGTAACGTCTGTTCGAGATCAAGCTCGCGGCTGAGCGACTCGGCAATCGCATTCAGGATCGACAACTCGCGGTTGCGTCGCTGAAGTTTTTCGGCATCGGTCAAGGGTGACATAAATAACCTGTGTGTTCGGATGATTCTATTTTAACCCGTTCGTGCAAGCGCCAGATCGATCAGCGCGGCGCGTCTATCATCTTGCGAACGCACCGAAACGCGCCTACAATGCGCGCGTACACACAGCCACACATGAAGGATAAAGCCACCGTGAATCCACTGCCGCAGCAGCTTGCCGATGCGGTGCGCGCCGCGATCAGCGCCGCCCAAGCCAACGGCGATTTGCCCGCGTTCGACCTGCCCGACATCGAGATTCGCCCGCCGCGCAACGCCAATCAAGGCGATTACAGCGCCGCGACCGCGATGCAGCTTGCCAAGCCTGCCAAGCTGAATCCGTTCGAGATCGCCAAGCACATCAACAACCATCTGCACGCGCCTGACTTCATCAGCGCGGTTGAAGTGGTGCATCCCGGCTTCATCAACTTTCGCCTCAGCGACGACTGGCTGCGCGCGCAGGTCGATGCGATCATTGCGGCAGGGGATGAGGCGTTTACGCTCGATCTGGGCAAGGGACAATCGGCGCAAGTCGAGTTCGTCAGCGCCAACCCGACCGCACCGCTGCACATCGGGCGCAGTCGCGGCGCGATTGTGGGCGATGCGATGGCGCGCGTTCTCGAAGCGGCGGGTTACACCGTGCAGCGCGAGTATTACTTCAACAACGCAGGCGTGCAGATGACCAACTTGGGGCAAAGTCTGCGCCTGCGCTACCTGCAAGCGTTGGGCGAACCCATCGACGCAAGCGCGCTGACTTATCAGGGCGAGTATCTGCGTGAGATCGCGCACAATCTGCTGACCGAACAGGGCGACGCGCTCAAAAACGCCGACTGGCAGCCGTTCAAGCAGTACGTCGAAACGCAGATGTTCGCGCGCATCAAGCAAACGCTGACGCGCATCGACATTCAGCATGATGCCTTTTTCAATGAGGACAGCCTGTATCAAAGCGGCGCGATCTGGGATGTTTTGCAGCGCCTTGATGACGCCGGTTACATCTATCGCGCGGCGCTGCCTGAGGACGCCGACGCGGACGAACGCGCCGACAGCGGCGACAAGGGCGAAGCGGTCTGGTTTCGCAGCACGCACTTCGGTGACGCCAAAGATCGCGTGCTGGTCAAAAGCGATGGCGCGCCTACGTACACCCTGCCCGACATCGCCTATCACATCAATAAGCTGGATCGCGGTTTCAGCCCCGCTGTGAACATTCTTGGCGCGGATCATTATGTGCAGCATCAGGTGGTCAAGCATGGACTGACCGCGCTCGGCTATGATGCGGCGCGCGTGCATGTGATCATCGTGCAGATTGTGCATCTGCTGCGCGAGGGCGAAAAGCTCAAGATGAGTTCGCGCAAAGGTGATTTTGAAACACTCGACGACCTGATCGATCAGACCAGCGCCGACGCTGTGCGCTATATCTTGCTGGCACGCTCGGCGGATTCGCATCTGAATTTCGATCTCGATCTGGCGGTCAAGCAGACCAACGAAAATCCGGTGTATTACATTCAATACGCGCATGTGCGCTGCGCGGGCATCTTCCGTGAAGCGGCGGCGCGCGGTGTGACCGACGACGGCGCTGATCTCAGTCTGTTGGGGGAAGCCGAACTCAGTTTCTTGCGGAAAGCGGTGGAATTGGGCGACATCATCGAGCTTGCCGCGCGCACGTTCGAGCCGCATCGGGTGGCGTTTTATGCGCTCGAACTGGCGAACGCCTTCCATCCGATTTTCGACAGTGTGCGCGTGTTAAGCGTGGATGTTCCGCCTGATCTGGCGCAGGCGCGGTTGCGTTTCTTCCGCATGGCACAGGTGATGTTCCGCCGCGTGCTGCACCTGATGGGCATGAGTGCGCCGGATGTGATGTAAGCGCATAAGTGGGGCGTTCCGCATTGTGCAGGAACGCCCCGGTGCTTACGTTACGATGAGGGTGTCGGTGAAGGCGTCGGTGTATACGTGTGGCTCGGCGTATAAGTATAGGTGTAGGTATAGGTCGGCGTCGGGCTTGCCAACGTCGTCGCCGTGTACGTCGGTGTGGGCGTGGCGCTCAGCAGCGATGTGGCTGTAGCGGTCGGCGTGGGCGACATGGTGGACATCGGCGTATAGGTATACGTCGGCGTCGGATACGTGTACGTGATCGACACGTTGGCGCAGTTGCCACCGCGCCGCGTGACGCTTGCCGCCACCCATCCACGCACACCACCCGCGATGACTTCATACCACGAGTTATCGCTGACGCGACCGACCACGCGATACGTTTCATAGGGCGAGAGGCTGCCGATCACATTCGGGCTGCTGGTTGTCGGTGTCCTGCGAACATTCACGCTGACCACCTGCAACGTGGCAAGCACGCACTCGCCCGTTGAGGGCAGCACCGGCTGAGGTTGCACGGCTTCACCGGGCGGCAGCGTCGCCACGACTTCGCCATCGCTGCTCGATGAATCCGTCGTTTCACCTGACGCGGGTCCCAGCGCCAGCATGATGCTGACTTCAACCGGAGCGGGCTGCGTGTCGTTGGTGATGATCAGGATGAAGCTGGTCGCACCCGGCGGCACATTGATGCTGCCGCCCGCCAACAGCGACGAAAACTGCGCGTAAGCTGTGCCGTTGCTGTCGGTCAGCTCGATGCTCACCTGCCCGCTGACGGTCAGCATGAGCGTGTTCTGCGGATCGGCGCTGAAGCTGAAGCGCTGGTCTTGTCCGCTGGCGAGTGTTGGCGTCAGGGTTTGTCCCACGCTCAGCAACGTGGGGGCTGTGCTTTCACCGCCCACGCGCAGTTGAATCACAAAGCGTCCGGTTGCGCCCGTAGCGCTGTCCACAGACAGAATGTATTGTCCCGCTTGGGTAAACTCAATCGTTTGGGTGACGCTGCTCGCGCCCGTCGTGTTGCTGACCGTAGCCACGGGTGCGCCTAATCCCGATAAGACCACGAACTGCGGCGCGAGTCCCGGCACAATTTCCGCGACAACAATTTCATACGTGCCAGCCAGCGGAATCGACACTTGGAACAACTGCGGTTCGTTGCCCGCGCCAATCATCCCTGACTTCAATTCATCAACTGCGAGCGTGTCTTGCGCGAAAACCGACACGGGCAGGGCAAGCAGCAGCAGCGCGAGTAATAGAATCGTTCTTCTCATTCCGTCCTCCTTGGACATGGGATTGTATTTAATTATAGCATAGGGGTGAGAACGAGCAGGCGCGTGCGGGGGCAGTATCATTAAAAACCGACAAAAAATCGCGGGTGTGGGAAATTCTGAGGACATAGGCTTGCATCAGGGTACAGTGTTCCGTACCCTGATGCGAATTATGATGTAGTGAGTCGTCTAGGGAACATACCAGCTGAAGCTAATGCGCCAGTTGACCAACACATTGTCGCCACCCGTCAGGCGGATCGTCACGGCGTTGTCACGGCGCATGGTCGTCCGCACACTTTCGATAAAGTTACTCCCCGTCTCGGTGCATGGCTGACTCGATCCGCCGCTGGCGAACACGAACTCGGCAAATTCGACGCCCGGTCCCGTGCAGCGGATCGTGTAGCGGAGCTGCGCGTCCGACGGCGGATTCGCGGGGATGTCGATAAGCTGCCACGTGATGGTATCCTGACGGTCGCCCATTGGATAGCTGATCGCGCCCGAAAAACCCAATGATAGATCGCGGGTGAAACTGATAGTGGTGTTCACCTCCGAGTCACCAGCAATCGGCGCTGTGACTGTGGGGGTGGTCATCGGCGGCGTCGTCGGCATGGGCATTTCCGGAACGAAGGTGATCGGCACGTTCGAGCAATCGCCGCCGAGTCGCGTGACGCTGGTCGCCACCCAACCGCGCACCGCGCCCGCCATCACCTCATACCACGTGTTATCGCTGATGCGACCGACCACGCGATAGATGTCATAGGGCGACAGGCTGCCGATCACATTATCGGCGCTGGTCGTCGGTGCGCTGCGCACATTCACGGCGACCACCTCGCGCGTGGCAAGCACGCACTCGCCCGTTACGGGCAGCACGGGCTGCGGCTGAGCAGTTGCGCCCG
>JBGSRB010000360.1:0-3365 GCA_041737735.1 Anaerolineae bacterium
CAGCGCATGATCGCGCAGCGCACCTGCGGGCGCGCTGGGCAGCGATCCGCGCGGCGCGTTCGCTGCTTGCGCCAGCGTGCGACCGAGAAAATCGTACAGGGTATCCTCGCGCGGTTCGGCATTGATCGCGCGGCGCAGCGACGCTTCATCGTTGTTAGAGGTGTCTTGGTGCAGCACACACTGAAGCTGCACCTGCGTGCCGAGTTTGATCACGTCGTTGAGTTCGAGATCGCGCGGAAACGTCAGTGCTTCTTCGTTGACGAACGTGCCATTGGTCGAACTCAAGTCTTCGACAGTGTAGCCGCGCCGCGTGCGCGTCAACCGCACATGAAAACGGCTGACTTCGGCATCCTGAATCACGATGTGGTTGTCGAGATCGCGCCCGATGCTGATCATGTCGTCGTCCAGCGCGTAACGATAGCCTTCGGCGGGTCCGCGCAGCATGAGCAAGCCCAGAGGCGGGGCGCTGCCGTTATGGAGTTGATCGGTGGCATATTCCAGCGTAATCGAGTCGCCCAACTCGATCAACATGCCGGGCTGCAAGCGCAGCGATGTTGAGACGCGCTGCCCGTTGACGAACGTGCCGCTGACGCTGTCTTGATCCTGCACTTCATAATCGGTCTGCAAGCGCACCAGCTTGCAATGCGTGCGGCTGACCTGATTATCCTGAATGATGATATGATTTTTGGCGCCCCGCCCGATGTTGACTTCATCAGCAGCGAGATCGTAAGTCGCGCCCGGCGTAGGACCTCGACGCATAATCAAGCGCAGCATCACATAACCCACCTATAAAATGTTAAATACATCAAAGATGATTACACCTTGATCTTAACACTAGCTTCTATCGGTGGAAAGCATCGTAGATTGGGGGGATGCGACGAAGTGGGCAAACGTATACAAACGCGAACAATTGGCGGGTGTTTGCGCGCCTGATCCGCGCTTAAAGCGTGTGACGCAGCATGACCAGATCAACCATGCGGATGCCATGCTCAAACACGGGCGGGTCAAGATCGCTGAAATAATCGCGGCGGATCGAGTCGAAGCGAAAGCCGCACTTTTGATAAAACGCGAGATTATCCAAGCTCGAATTGGCAGTTCCCACCAGCAGCGCGCGCACGCCGCGCCGCCGCGCTTCAGTGATCACATGGGCGATGACGGCTTTGCCCAATCCACGCCCGCGCGCGGACTCTGCCAGCGCGATATAGACAATTTCACTATGTTCGGTCTGCCAGTCGATCAGCAGCGCGCCCACCGACTCAGCTTGATGCTTGATGAGATAAGCGGTATGGCGCGGATCACGCAGCGCGCCCACAATGCGCGCTTCATCTTCATCGGCAGGGCGTAAAAGCCGCGCCAGTAATTCAATGTCGTTTGAGATGGTCAGCATGATCGCGCGTTCACAGGTTCAATCGACCGCATACGGTTCGATGCCCGCCTTGAACACCAGCGCCAGCGCGATGATCGGCGCGTATGCCAGCAGCGTGATCGCGATCACCCACGGCGGATTGTGCAGCGCCAGCCATGCCAGCGGCGTCAGCCAGAGCAGGGTGATCAGCAGCACGGTTGTCGTCACGCGCGCATGGCTGCGATAACGCATAGTCGCGTGTTGATAGGCGTGGCTGCGATGCGCTTGGTGCCAAGTTTCGCCGCGCCGCACGCGGTTGATCAGCGTCAGCAGTGTATCGACCACGAACACCGCTAGCAGAATCAGCCAGATCCATAACATTAGCGGCGTCAAGTGCGCGGTCAGCAGCGCCAGCAAACCCAAGACATAACCCAAGAAGCCGCTGCCAACATCGCCCATGAAGATGCGCGCAGGCGACCAATTCCACACCAAAAAGCCGAGACACGCCGCCGCCAGCCCGAAGATCAACAGCGGGATCGTGTTCGCGGCGCTGGTCAGCGCGGGCGCAACCAGATAAAACACGCCCACCGCGCCCGCGACGATCACGGCTTCGCCCGCCGCGATGCCGTCGATGCCATCCATGAAGTTATACAGGTTGATCAGCCACACCACGCCGATCACGCCGATCACATGCCCGACGATGCCCCATTCAATGCGCGCGAAGCCGAGATCAAGCGGCGGCATTCCGCCGATCAGCGCCACGCCGATCACGCCTGCGATGATCTGCATGACGAGCCGCGCCTGCGCCGATAAGCTGCGCCGATCATCCACATAACCGACGATAGCGATCAGCGCGCCGCCGATGATCAAGGCTGCGGCGTGGTTCAGCGGCAAATCGCCTAGCGCGAACAGCAGCGCCACCAGCGCTAAAAACGCCACCACAAAGCCGATGCCGCCGCCGCGCGGGGTCGGGCGGGTGTGCGAACTGCGTTCGTTGGGAATATCGAGCAGTTGTTGGCGCAGCGCTGTGCGCCGCACCCACGCTGTGATGATGAATGAACTAATGAGGACGCCGAGCAAGGGTGCAAAGGTCAAGCGACTTTCTCCATGGTGTAGGCGGTGTCTGCTAAGAACTGCGCGCTTTCCACCATGCGGCGGTGGCGCGCAGCGCTGTCTCCATTGTGTCTGTTGGCTGCCAATCGAGCGCATTCCGCAAATGCGCATCATCGACCACCAGCGAGCCAAACAGCCGATCTACCGTACCAGCGCGTCCCAAGGGCTGCATGAGCAGGCGCAGCAGCTTTTCGGGGAAATGGATCAGGCGCACGGGCTGATGCAGCGCTACACCGATGCGCCGCAGCAGTTCCGGCGTCGAAATGTGTTCGCCGTCGCTGATCAGGAAGGTTTGTCCCGCCGCCGCCGGATGATCGACGCAGCGCACCAGTGCATCCGCCAGATTATCCACCGTGACCAGACTGCGTTGGTTACGCGCCGCGCCCAACGGAAGCGGCACACCGCGTTCCACCCAGCGCAACAGCGACGCGAAATTGCCTTTGACGCCCGCGCCATAGACCAGCGGCGGGCGCACAATCGTGACTTCCATGCCGCTGGCGCGCTCGATCTCGTGCAGCGCGATCTCGGCTTCGTACTTGCTGATCCCGTAGTCGTCTTGCGGGTTTGGCACATCATCGGCGCGATAGGGTTGATCCAGCGGTGTGCCTTCGCCGTTGACCTTGATCGAGCTGACGTAAACAAAGCGCTTGACGCCGCACGCGCTTGCCCGCTGCGCCAGATCGCGCGTGCCGATCACGTTGACTGCGCGAAATGCCTCCAGTGGATCGCGCTCACGATCGCGCATTACATGCACGCGCGCCGCCAGATGAATGATCGCGTCGATCTGCTCAAGCGGCACCTGATCGAGCCACGTCGGGTTGTTATCGATGCTCGGCGCGATCACGATTTCGCCTGCCACCAGCCCATGCGCGCGTTTGGCGGCGCGCACCAGCGCCCGCACGGCGTA
>JBGSRB010000548.1:0-9427 GCA_041737735.1 Anaerolineae bacterium
GTACATCGGCATCACGCCGATCTCGTCCATGTGCGCGGCGATCATGATCTTCTTGCCGCCCTGCCCGACGCGGCAGATCAAGTTGCCGAGCGCATCGACGCGAATCTCGTCGGCATACGGTTCGACTTCGGCGCGGATCAGCGCGCGGACGTGGTGTTCATAGCCGGAAGGTCCCCACGCTTCGGTGAGTTTTTGCACAAGGTCTTTCATGCGGATGTCGTCCCTTCGATGAGCGAGAAATCAGCGGCGGTGATGCTATTGAGCGTGGCTTTAACCAGTTGCAGCATGTGATCGTAATCGGCGCGGTTGAGCAGCGCCGCGGGCGTGTGAATATAGCGGCAAGGCAGCGCAATCACGGCGGAAGGCACACCCGCCCCGCTGATCTGGATCGCGCCCGCATCGGTTCCGCCGCCCAACTGCGACTTAAGTTGATACGGGATGGTGTTGGCGTCTGCCGTGTGCCGCAGGAACGCCAGCAAACGCGGCGGAATGATCGCGCTGCGATCCATGATCGTCAGCACGGGACCCGCCCCCATGCGGCAGGTCGGGTTCGCCACCACATCCGAGTCGGGGTCGGCAAACGGATCGGGCGTATCGTTGGCGGTCGTGCCTTCGAGAATCAGCGCGAGATCGGGCGTGCGCCGACTCGCCGCCACTTTCGCGCCGCGCAAGCCGATTTCTTCCTGCACGGTGAACGCGGCGATCACTTCCACCGGATACGCTTCGGCGGCTTGCAGCACATCGATCAGCAGCGACACGCCCGCGCGATCATCAAAGGCTTTGCCGCGCACCACCTGATCGCTTAGTTCGGTGAACGGTGTGCTGAAGGCGATGCGATCCCCCGTTTTGACCTTGCCCGCCGCTTGATCTTTGCTGGTCGCGCCAATATCAATGCGTAAATTGGTGATCTTGACCACGTTATCATCGCGGTTGTGATGAATGGGAACCCAGATGATCACACCCGGAACGCGCTCCGCGCCCACCAGCACGCGCAAGCCGGGCAGGATGCGCTCGTCGAAGCCGCCGACCGCGCCAAAGCGGATCAAGCCTTCGCCATCGATGCCGCGCACCATAAAGCCGACTTCATCCATGTGCGCGGCGATCATCACGCGCAGCGGGTTCGCGCCTGACGCGGGCTTGATGGCGGTCACGCCGCCCAGTGGATCGATCTGAATATCGGTGACGTGATCGGTGATCGCACGCAGCACGATCTCACGGACGGCGCGCTCGTCACCCGAGACGCCGACCGCCTCTGAAAGTTCGCGTAACAGCATGGTTTATCCGGTTCTGTTAGGTTGTCGCTGTCAAAGTTCGACGATTATAACCAGATCAGCGCGCGTTTGTCACGCAGCAGGATGATCGTCAGCTTTCATCGCCTTCGCGCTCGATCACCGCGCCCGCTAAGCGGCGATAGGTCGCTTGAAACGTGAGCGCGTCCGCCGTGTGAAACGGGATCGGCGCTTCGACCGCGCAGGTGCCTGCTACATCGTGATCAACGAACGCTTGCAGCAGATCACGGTAATGCAGATCGGCTTCATTCAGCGGCACATGGGCTTTCTCGCCCTTCGCGCCATAATCGATGCCGCTGACGTGAAAGTGCATGTGCTGAAGCGCATCCGCGCCCAACTGATCGCGCACAAGCGTCAGCGCCGCCGCAAACTCGTCATACGTGTTGAACGTGCCATCGCCGCGCCGCGCGTGCAGATGCGCCCAGTCGATGCAGGGCAGCACGCCGGGAATATCACGACTCAAGGCGACACATTCTTCGAGCGTGCCGAACATCGCGCCCTTGCCCATCGTTTCCGGTCGCAAATTGACCGTGACGCCTTCGCTCTGCAAGCGCGCGACGACCTCGCCCAGATGATCGCGCACACGCGGATACACGCTGTCGGACGGCTGCCCGTGATAACTGCCGGGGTGAAACACGATCTCGGTTGCGCCCGCCAGAAAGCCCTTACGCGCTGCCGCCAGCAAACGCTCATCACTTTTGACCATGAGATCATCGGTCTGGCTGTTCAGGTTGATGAAGTAGGGCGCGTGAACACTAAGCGTGACGCCATGCTCGCGCGCGGCGGCGTTGATCAGCGCGCAGGTTTCATCGGTCACACGGACGCTGTGCGTCCACGCGATTTCGAGATGGTGCAAGCCCAACGCTTTGATGTGCTGGATCGCCGCGACTGTGCCGCTGGCAGGCGTGGTTTGCGGCGCGCCCACCGTGCCAAAGCGCAGCCGATCAGGGTAATCACTCACGGGGGATTGTCCTTTAGGTATGGGTGGCTTGATCGTGTTGTGAATTATAACATGGCGTGTTGGCGTTGCGGCACGCCAACGAATCAGTTTTCAGCCAGCAAAAGGCGGCGCAAAGCGGGTATGAAAATATCAAAATCAGCGACTAGCGGCGGCATCTGCGCCAACGGAACACGATAGAACGCGAATAGCTCATCGTTGGCTGATGATTCGCTGGAATGGCGCTCGTAATGCTGCCAGCGCTGCGGAATCGGGTTCGCACACGTCAGCTGATAAAAATGGCGCTCGTGATATTCGTCTTTGCCGTAATCGCGCATATCACGTTCATGCTTGCCCAGATAGCGCACTAGCGTCAAGCCGACTAAACCGGTTTCCTCGAACGCTTCCCGTAACACCGCCGCCGCTAAGGTTTCGTCCGCTTCGACCGTGCCACCCGGCACCTGCACGCCTGCTTCGGGCGCGTGGGGATGCTCAAACACGACAATATCCTGATCCTGCACGATATAGGCGTACACTTTGCGTTTTGCCTGCATGATCAAGCCCCTCTCATCATCATGTCAGAACGCAGTGTGCAGCAGGCGCGTTATGCCCCGTAAATATCGGTGCGGCGATCCGCAAACACGGGAATCCGATTGCGGACAACATCGACATAATCCAAGTCGATCTCAGCCGTGAAGATGCCAGCTTGTTCCCCGACTTCCAGCACGATCTTGCCCCACGGATCGACAATCATCGAGTGACCGCCGAACGTTTTACCGCCCGTTTCGCCCGCCGAATTAACGCCCACCATAAAACACTGATTCTCAATCGCCCGCGCGATCAACAGCGCGCGCCAGTGATCAATGCGCTCGATGGGCCATTCCGCCGGAACAAACATGATTTTCGCGCCCTGCACTGCGTAACGGCGGAACAATTCCGGAAAGCGCAGATCATAGCAGATCGCCATGCCCGTTAAGCCCCACGGCAGCTCCATGATCAAGGGCGCGCTGCCCGGTTGCAGCCAGCGATCTTCTTCCATCAAGCGGAACAGGTGCAGCTTGCGATA
Organism: Anaerolineae bacterium; assembly: GCA_041737735.1. Lineage (GTDB taxonomy): Bacteria > Chloroflexota > Anaerolineae > Aggregatilineales > Phototrophicaceae > Flexifilum. Next base: position 3,293 of record JBGSRB010000548.1, read on the forward strand.
CACCCCCATCAAGCGCCCGTTCGGGGCGAAAAATGTGCCGCTGTTGGCGGCTTCCATGCCGCGTTTTTCGAGCAAGCTGCCCACAATGCTGATTTTGTGTTGGGTTGCCAGCGTGGCAAGCTGCGCGAAAATGCCTACATTCAGCGCCGTGCTAAGTTCACGCGCGCGATCGAGCGCATAGCCAGTTGACCACAATTCCGGCAGAATGACCACATGCGCGGCGCGGCGCGCGGCTTCTTCGATATAACTTTCGGCGGTGATTAGATTTTTGCGTGGGTCGGCGTGGGCGATGTGCATTTGCCCAAGCGCGATGTTGAGTTTCGCCATCGTCGATCATCCATCCCTTGACACGTTCACTTCATATTAGCGTGTTTTAGCGTCTTAACGCCAATCCAGCACGCCAGTTTCGGCGCGCCAGCGCGCGGCGATGCTTTCGACCAGTTCATCATCGCTCAAATACGAGGCGTCGATCTCGACCACGCCCGGACAGTTGCGCAGCGCCCACTCGCGGCGCAGTGCGCCCAAAGCGATCTCGCGCTCAGCCGGATCGTGATAGCGCGCGCCCAACGTCAGATGCAAGCGCTGCAACACCGCATCGAGCGACGCCACCAAGCAGATCACGGGTCCCGTCGCCGCCAGATGCGCCAGATGATTGCTGTGCATCAGCGTTTGCCCGCTGATATGCAGGGCGTGGCTGCGATACAGCGCCAGTTCATCGATCAACTCGGCTTCGACACTTTTCAGGCGCGTTTCGCCATAGATCGCGCGGATGTCGTCGGCAGGCAACCCGATCCGGTTTTCGAGCAGGCGATCAAAATCGACGAACACCATGCGCAGGCGTTCCGCCGCGCGACGCATCACCGCCAAGCCGCCGCTGCCGACATAACCAGCAAGGATCAGATTTTGATCGGACGCGGCAACGGGGCGCATCATCACGAGCGCCAATCGTCAAACCACTGATCGAGCAGCGTGGGCAGTTCATCAAAACTCGTGATCGTCGCGTCGGGAACGATCAAGCTGCTGCCCACCACGCGGCGCGGCACATCGCGCAGCACGGCGCGCATTCCTACAGCCAGCGCTCCGGCGATGTCGGCTTCGATGTTATCGCCAATGAACACTGTTTCGCTTGGCTCGGCGGCGACACAGCCTAACGCCGTGTGGAAAATTTCCGGATGCGGCTTCAACACGCCCACATCGGCGGCGCTGATGCGACAGTCGGCAAAGTGATCGATCAGCGCGTAATCGCTCAATTCGCGGTCACGCATGGTCATCGGCTGGAAGGCGTTGGTCACGATGCCCACTTTGATCCCGTGCGTCTTGAGCAGCTCCAAGAAGGGCAGCACATCGGGGAACAGCGTGACGCCCGGCAGCGCGCCCCATTCTTGCGCGTAGGCTTCGAGCAAGCCGTCGTCGTGGCGCTCGATGGGCGCGCCAAAGGCTTGCACGGTGGTCGTCAGCACGCGCCCGATGTGCGGCGCGGTCAGCGAATCGCGCGAGTTCATCCACGCATCGGCGGCATGATCGCGGAACTTGACGCAAAACGCCTCAAAGTCAGACAGCGCGTGCGTTTGATTCACGAAATCGAAGGCGCGGCGCAAACGGGGACGCTCCAAGCGCACCCAATCCTCATCGAAGCCACTCCAATCGATCAGCGTGTCGTCTAGGTCGAACAAAACAGCTTTCAGCATTCTGTTTTCAGTATCCTCATTCAGTCACGGTCACGGCAACGGGGCTGACGGTTTGCGCGGCGCGCCACGTCAGTAAAAGATCATCAATGCCCGCGCGATAATCGGTAAAGCGCGGTTGCCAGTCGAGCGCCTGCTTAGCGCTGGTGTTATCCCCGTGCGCGGCGGCATCGAGTTGATCGATGGCGTCGGGACGCAGCAGCGCGCGCAGCGCAAAACGTGGTAAGCGTCCGGGCGGGGTCAAGCCTTGCCCTTCCGCGAAGTAACGCAGGAAATCGGCGGGCGTCGCCGCGTGATCATCCACAATGTCGAGCGCCACTCCCTGCGGGCGGGCGTCGAGCGCGCGCATGATCGCTTCCGCCGCGTCAGCGATGGTGATATAACTCACGGTCGCATCCTCGGATCCCAACGGGATCGGACGCCCCAACTTCAACCCATCGCGCAGTGCGCCTAATGCGTCATCTTGCGCGCCATACAGATACCCGAAGCGCAGCACACACGCAGGAATCCCCGCGCTCAACACGGTGCTTGCACCACTGTGATCCCACACTTGCCCCGTGTGAATCAGATACTTGATCGCGGCAGTGTGCGCGGCTTCGAGCAACGTGGAGACCTCGCGCTGCTGCGCGTCGATGCTGACACCCGCCTGCGGAATCTGATTGCCGATTTGCGGCGTCAAATTCAGGACGATTTCGGCTTCCATCGCCTGCATCGCGCTGCGAATTTCGCCCACACGCGCCAGATCGGGGAAGGCGGGCGTCGCGCCATCTTCACGCACAAATTTCGCGGCGGCGCTGCTGGTTACTGCCGCCGTCACTGGATGTCCCGCTGCCACCAACCGCCGCGTGACCTCACGCCCTAAGGCGCTGTTTGCGCCTACAATGAACACACTCTGTTTTACCGCTGTCGTAATCTCGTTCGTCATGCTGCACCCGTGAATATCCGCACAAAGTTTAGCGATTATGCCATGTCTGGTCAGGCGCGGCAAACTATGATTGTTAACGTTCCGCTAGCGCGGCGCGCAGCAGTTCCCATTTGAGATACGCGCCCTGCTTACCTAACGGTGTCATGCCCAGTTTTTCCAGAATGCGCTTGCTGCCCAGGTTGTCGGGCAAACATTCCGCCGTGATGCGCTTGACTTCGGCATGTTCCCACGCCCACGCGATCAAGCCGAGCGCCGCTTCATAGGTATGCCCTTGACGGCGATAAGCGGGACCGATGCCATAGCCGATCTCGATCATGCCGGTTTTGTCGGGCTTACCCTTGAAGCCCGCCGAGCCGATCACACGGCGGATGGCGCGCAGTTCGATTAACCATAAGCCCCAGCCGACCATGTCGGGCTGCTGCTGAAGCTGATAATCGTAGTAACTCAGCAAGCCGCGCCCGTCATCCTCCAACCATGTCGGATCAATGTGCGCGCCCACCAGTGTTTCCAATTGGCGCAGCCCGATGCCGCTGGAATGGGCAATAGCAGCGTTGCAGGCGGTCAGCTTGAGGCGATCCGTGCTGATATTCAGCGTCATGCTCGTTAATCCTCTCGGCGCTAACGTCATGAGTGACGCAACTAGCGCGTGATTATCGTGATTATGTTGTAATCCTGTTTGCGCTTTTGCGAAAGTTAAGCCGCACGCGCAGGCGTGATTGAAATAGGTAGATCAGAACTTGCCGTGCAGCGCAGTTCGCTTTATACTAACTGTAATGTCTGTCCAGTCAGTATAAGCAAAGGAAACGCCGTGGGCTACGCAGGTAAACCGAATCAACAGCGGGGCTTAATCATCGGCATGATCGGCGGCGCGATCGGCGCGCAAGTGGCGTGGCTGTATCGGCGGCAACTGCTGCCCAGTTTTCTGCCGGAAATCGACGCCGCACCCACCGGATCGCCCGCTGACGATCCGCTAGAAGCGCGTGCGCTGGCGCACTTCTATACCGATGGCGAAACGGTCAATGAGACGATCGGGCGCGTCGGCTATGAGATGGTCTATCAGCAACCGCCCACCGATGAACAGCGCGTCCAAAGCGCACGGATCGCGGCGCTGGTGATCGGCGCGCTACTCGGCGGCGCGTATGGCAGCACACGCAACACCACGCGCGCGCGCGACTTCGCCGGCGGCATCTTTTACGGCGTGCGCTTGTGGATCGGTGAATTGACGGTTGGCACGCTGATCGGTCTGCGCCCCGGCTTCACACGGCAGCAGCCCAACGGCACGATCGGCTTGCTGACGGTGTGGGTGGTGTTTTCGTTCGTCACTGCCAACACCACGCGCTTGCTGTACTGGCTGCTGTTCCCGGCAGATCGTCCGGAAAATCAGCGGCGGCGGCAGCGCGGTTGGCGCGGCTTACGTTTAGGCAAAGCGGTGCAGCACACGGGTCAGGTGGTGGCAGTGGCAAAAACGGCGCGTAAAGCGCAGCGCTGGGTCAAGAAACACCGGAATTAAACAGACGGCGCTCTCATTTTTCGCTCATGTTGATTTCATGCGCGTTTCACGCACGAAATCTATTCTATGAACAGTCGTTCATATGAACTTGGGTGTTGAGCGATTACTCCTCCAGAGTGGTGAACGGTTTACTGTTAAAAATCCCAAGTTCATGGGCTGGGTTAGATCAATAAAAACCCTAGAAAGCCCGTCCCTTCTAGGTCGCCCGATGTGTCCCCCCTCACATCGGGCGATTCTGTTTTCAGCCCCCGTCATCCTGATCACGCGCTGCGAAAGCGCGTCGTGCCGCATCGAGCGCGGCTTGTAAACGCTGCTGCTGAAAAGTCGTCGTCACATCGCCACGTGTGCGTTCCAGCACACCACGGACAACATCCGTGCGGCGGCGCAGATCACCCGTGACGGCATCAGGAAAATCGAACGTGACCAATTGATCGTAAATTGCATCCATCCAATTGAGCAGGCGCTCGGCTTCGTCGGGATCACCATCGGCGCGGCGCAGAATGTCGAGAATAAAGCGGCGCAGTTCGGTGGCGGCTTCGGCTAAACCGTTGAGATAGACGCTGCCTTCGACATTGAGCGCGGCGGGTGTGGGCAGCGCTTCGCCCCGAATGAGCGCAACCGTGATGAAGGCTTCGACCACTTCTTTAAGCGCGTCGCGCGTGTAGCCGCTTACCAGCAGATCAGGGTGATCGGCAAGCGCGGCACGCAGAGCAGCGGCGGCGCTGCCCACACGATCTAGGCGGGCGTTGGCGTCAGTATAATCACGGCGGTGAATGGCGCGGATCGCCTCGGAACACAGGCGGATCAATTCGCGCGACGCATTGATAGCCCCATCGCGCGCGCGATTCTTGGCGTCGAACTCGGCGCGGATGCCCTCACTGATCGCGTTGAGCGCGTCGGTATCGGTCACGGCGCGTCGTCCGGCTTAATCGCATTGAACAATTGATCCGCTAGTGTGGGCGGCGTGGGGATCGTGCCGAATTTTTGCTCAAAATGCGTCAGATTCGTGTTGAGCGCCGCCAAAAATAACTTGGCGCTGGCGGGCGTCATGACCACGCGCTGTTGCACGCGGGCGCGCGGATCGTTGGGCATGATCTGGATGAAGTCGAACACGATCTCGTTGTTGGTCTGGCTGACGATCACGGCGTTGCTGTAGGTCGCGTTGAGCGTCGCGGGAATTTCAAGGCGAATCTGGCGCTGCTGCGGATTAGTCGGATTTTGCGGATTGGTCGGGTTCGGTGGTTGTTGCGTCATGGCGGCTGCACGTCCTTCGTTAAGTCTACTTTCAAACGCTGTCGGGTCAGTATACCGCAAAGGGTGAGGGTGATCAGGGCTTGGATTGACAGACCGACATCCCGTTAGCGCGGGTTGAATTTTGGTAGGGATGATTTTTTCGCGTTCGCGCGCATTGATCGCTACACTATGCAGCAGTATGGCATTAACCGTTACGATGACGGGTTCAACGGTTGAATATCGTCGCTTGGCGACGTTTGTATCCAGTGCAACGCCTTCATCTCAGTAAAGGAGACGACGCTTGAATAGGTTGAAACAAGCGCGCGGCTTGATGTTAGTGGCGCTGTTGGCGCTGCTGATCAGCGCGTGCGGACAAGTGACTGATCCCGCGGCGGCGACGCTAGCGGCACAAGAAGCGCCCACACTGCCCGATCCGCTGGTGGATACTGTCGTGCCACCGACCGCACAAGCTGAGGACGAATCGGCAGCGGTCGTTGTGCCGGAACCAATGGTCATTCAAGGGGAACCGGGTCCGCAAGGAGAGCGTGGCGAACGCGGCCCCCGTGGCTTTCCCGGTTTGCGCGGTGAACAGGGTGAGCAAGGCGAACGCGGCCCGCGCGGTCTGCCCGGCTTAACAGGTGACCAAGGCGATCCCGGTGAGCAAGGTGAACGCGGCCCGCGTGGTCTGCCCGGCTTGACGGGTGATGATGGCGCGCAGGGTGATCCCGGTGAGCAAGGTGAACGCGGCCCGCGCGGTCTGCCCGGCTTGACGGGTGATGATG
>JBGSRB010000401.1:0-4152 GCA_041737735.1 Anaerolineae bacterium
ATCGGGTTGCCGCCGAACGTCGTACCGTGCGCGCCGGGGGGCCAACTCATCACGTGTTCGCGCGCGATGATCGCGCCCAACGGCATCCCGCTGGCGAGACCCTTCGCGCTGCACACCACATCCGGCTCGACGCCGTAATGCTCCATCGCCCACCATTTGCCCGTGCGCCCGACGCCGCTTTGAACTTCATCCGCGATGAGCAGGATGCCGTATTTATCGCAGATCGCGCGCAGCTCGCGCACGAAGCGCACATCCGGCACGATATAGCCGCCTTCGCCCTGAATCGGCTCGAAGATGATCGCCGCCACCGAATCACCGGGACACGTCCGCTTGAAGATCACATCTTCGATGAAGCTGGCGCAGATACATTGGGCTTCGCATTGCGCTTGTTCGCGTCCGTGCATACAACGATACGGATTGTTATACACCGCATGATGCACACCCGGCACCAGCGGAAAGAAACCGTCACGCTGCACCACTTTCGACGCCGTCAGGGACAGCGCGCCCATCGTGCGCCCATGAAACGCGCCGTAAAACGCAATGATGTTGTGCCGATCCGTGTACCAGCGCGCCATCTTCATCGCCGCTTCAACCGACTCCGCGCCGCTGTTGCACAAAAAGACGCGCGCTTGTTCTTCAAACGGCGCGATCTCTGCCAGGCGTTCGGCTAAGCGCACCTGCACCTCGTAGTAATAATCCGTACCCGCGATGTGCAGGAATTTCTGCGCCTGCTCAGTGATCGCGCGCACTACGTCCGGGTGACAATGCCCGGTCGAATTGACCGCGATCCCCGCCGCAAAATCGATATATTCGTTGCCGTCCACATCCCACACACGCGCACCCACGCCCCGTTCCATCACAAACGGATAGCGCGGTGTCATCGATCCCGACATGGTTTTATCGTCGCGGGCGATGATGGCGCGTCCCTTAGCGCCGGGACGTAAGGATGTATTCAGCGTATCAAGCGTCATGATGAGTTTGCTCCAAATGATTTTAAGCGCCTTCAATGGCGGCATTATAGCACGCGCGTTAAGCGCGATCATCGTCACAGCGTGATCACACCACCGCGACTCAAACGCCGAATATCGACCGACTCGCCGTCGATCAACCCACGCAGCGCGCGCCACAACCCCCAGATGAGGCTTTCACGCAGCGCAAACACGATCAGCACCAACAGCGGCGGCAGCAGCACCAACAGCGCGTCCTCATCCAGACCCGCCGCCAGCGCCAAACTGATCACTGGCAGACCACCGCCGACGATCAGCAGATATGTGAGCAACTGCGCGCCGCTGTAGCTTGCCAGCGCCCCCGCCAGCGGATTAACCCTGCCGCGCATCATCTGCGGCGTGATCATGCCGATCAGCGCACCAATCACCACCAACTGGCGATCATCCAGATAAAACCACAGCGCCGTGCTGCCGATCACGCTGATCACCGCCAGCAGGCTGATCGTCGGCAAGCCCGTGCGATAATTGCTCGCGCTCACTAACCAGACCAACGCCAGCACCAGCAGCGCAAACGCCCGCATGAACCACACACTCTGCGCATTTTCGCCGCTGAAGCTGTCATCGCTATAAATGCACGCCGTGGTCACCGCCCAGATCACGCTGAAGCGCCCCGACGGGGCGGTCGCCAGCAGCTCGAATAAGCCTTGTTCACGTTGGCGCGTCAGCGCGGCGCTGATCCGCAGCGTCCAGTAGGCGCCCGCCACCGTCCCGAACAGCAGCATATAGAGGAATGCCAAGATCAACGGCAGCGCGCACAGCAGCGGCGTGATCACGTGCGGGTAAAAGCTCAAGCCGAAGAACAGCCCACCCATCAGCGCCGCACTGGTGAGGATACGTCGCCCCAACGGTATCGGCTTGGGTGGCGTGAACACTTTGCGCTGTCCGCGCGTTAAGCGGCGAAACAGCGGATGCGCGATCGGCGGTCGGCGCAGCGCCTCCCACACGCTGAGCGAGAACGGTATCAAGGACACCGCGTTAATCTGCCAATAACTGATCGACCAGCGTCCACAACGATTGGGGTAAGGTGCGATATTTTTGTCGCAACCACGTTTGCTTTTGATAATTGGGCATGTGGTCAATCAGCGCCTGCCAAGTTGCCCGCGCCGCCTCAGTTTGTCCCGCGCCCTGCTGCGCCAAAGCAGTCAAAAACAACCAGAAATGCTTGTAGCGCTTATCAGTTTGCAGCGCCGATATCGTGTCTAACTCAGCCAGCGCTACGGCATAATCACCAGCGCATAAATTTGCCGACGCCCGATTAAGACGCAAATGATGCCGGGTATTAGCTTCAAGATCAGGTTGGGCTAAGCCCGCGTCGCAGTCGGCAATTGCAGCGGCATAATCCCCGCGTTGGACATGAGTCGCCGCCCGATTTCTAAGGATGGACGCAGGCGCTAAGGTAATGCTGAAGCCCAAGCTCACGGACGATGCCGAAGACTGTTGTTTGACCAACACCAGCGCGTGATCGAAATCGCGTAAGGCATCGTCTGGTTTGTTCAGCGCATGCCGCACCACGCCGCGCTGATCATAGGCAGCCGCCAGCTTCGGACTCATGCGGATCAAGTTGGTGTAGTGCGCCTCAGCCAACGTCAGCCGTCTTGCTATGATCAGCAGCACGCCCCACATGATCATTAGCCAGTTATGCACACCAATTAAGGCGAGAGACGGCACCAACATCAAAATCAGAAGCTTCCCGACAAAGCTTATGTGAGGAATAAAAAGTGTGATCGCAACTGAACCGATCACAGTGCCGAAGATTAGACTCAAGACCAGCCACTCAAACAGGTTGCGTACTATCGGAACTCGCAGCAGCAGCATCTGTCCGATAATTAAAGTAAGGTACAGAAGCCCAATGTTACTAAAGATTTGAAACACCACCTCTTGTTCCGCAGGTGAGCGTGGCGTTAAAATCCAGATGATCATTAAAACACTCGTGATCAACGCCAAAATCATTACACGTATTCGCATCAGCCCTGTACCTCATTGAGTTGCTCAGCAATTATTTAGCTTACGGCAACCGACCCCACGCATACACATCCGGCGCGCCTAACGCCTGCGTTACGCCGCTGCTCATCGCCGTGATCAAGCCCGTTTCTGTGTTCAGCAGCAGCAGCGAATAACCGAGACTGCCGCTTTCGGTGTCACCCGCAAATGCAATATGCGTGCCATCCGGCGACCAGATCAAGCGCGCCGGATTCGGGGTGTGATCCGTCGTCGTAAACCCACAGTACGCACTCATTGCGCCCGTGTTCACATCCACCATATGGATCAGCGCGCGCCCCAAGTTCGCCGTCGGATCGCCCCCCGTGATCGGCGTCAGCCAGAACGCAATCCGCGATCCATCGGGCGACCAGCTTAATTCACCTACGCTCAACCCGTTCAAGCGCACCGCGCCATAGGTCGCGCTCAGGTTGGTCAGTTGACGCGACTGCGTTTCACCCGGCGCGATCACGAAGATTTCACCGCCTGTGCGTCCGTCGATCTGCACCGTGTTGACGAACGCCAACCGTGATCCATCCGGTGACCACGACTGCGCGTTGAAATAGGGCGTATCCAGCCCTAAATCGACCTCCAGCGTCGGAATGCCCCCCGCCAACCCGCGCAGCGCCAGATCGACCAATTCGCGTTTGAACTCCGCGCGATCCGCCGTCGGACTCAACACCACGCCCCACGATCCGCCCGGCTGAATCGCAATCGCGCCGCTGCTGTCAAACGGACGTTCGGTGCTGCCGTTGGTGCTGTTTTGCAAAAAAGCATCATGCCCCGGCGTCCAGATCAGATAGGTGTCGGCGTTCCACCATTCAACATCGCTGGCATACGTGCTGACCAGCGCGCGCCCGCTACCATCAAAGCGCATCCGATTAAACGCATAGGTGGCGACATTGAAATACGTCACCCACGTGCGATCTGGCGACGGACGACAGTTGCGCCCACATGGGACGGTCTCCGGCAGCGGATAGCGCACACCGCGACTCAGGTCATACACCCAGGTCGCTTGCCCATCGAACGAAGTCCAGATGATGCCGCCCGGCGTATACACACCGCCGATGTTCTGCTGCACTGCCGCCGGACATAACCGCCGAATCGGGTTTTGCGCTTCAGCAGGCGCGCTCGTGATCACGACCACAGCCGCCACCACCCCAATGAT
>JBGSRB010000574.1:0-1963 GCA_041737735.1 Anaerolineae bacterium
CGCTGACCTCCACCGTCGATCTGTTCGCCACCGCGCTCGATGCGGCGGGCGCCGACATCCCCGAACGCACGCACAGCCGCAGCGTGATGCCCATCCTGCGCGGCGAAGTGGAGCGCCACCGCGATCTGCTCGTGTACGGCACATTCGGGCAGGGCGTCTGCCTGACCGATGGCGACTGGACGATCTTCAAAGCGCCCGTGAAGGACGATCCACTGTTCATGTATTCGAGTCAGGTGTTCCGCAGTTTGGTCAGCGAAGAACCAACCGTGCAGACGCCCGTCAGCAGCGGCAAGTTCATCCCGCACGTGGATTTTCCGCAGTGGCAGACGCCGACGCGCTTTCGCGTGTTGAATCGTGAGGATATGTTGTTCCATCGCGCCGATGATCCCGCGCAAGCGCGCAATGTGTGGGCAAGCGCGCCCGATCAACGCGCGCGGATGCTCGATCTGCTGCGCGGCGCGATCCATGCCGAAGGCGCGCCCCCCGAACAATGGGATCGACTCGGTTTGCAACCGTGATCAGCAAGTGGGGCGGGCTGCGTCTCGCCCCACCTGTAAGGCTCACACTTTATACCCTTGATGTTGCTGTCATCAACGTTGCCTAACACGCTAATCACGTTATACTGTTAAGCACGCTGCCACGTGCCTGAGGATGTTCCCGCACTCATGAAGTTATTCATCAACTATCGCCGCGCCGATGATAAAGTGTTCGTGGAACTACTCCGCACCCATTTTATGTATCGCTACGAAATCTAATATGCGCCCACTAAATTCATTCAATCCGCTTAATTGGATCCGTTTATATCTATGGCTGTTCTTCCAGCCTGCACGGCTCATCGATTTTGAGTACCAGTTAGGTGAAGCAGCAGCCAAGAAGCGGATAGCACGAACAGGGGCTTGGCTCAGCATCACCTTGGCTCTGCTGCCGTTGTTCATCCCTTTGGTAGGCGTGCTGTTTGGAACCACACCGTGGCAAGGCTCCACCGAAAGCATTGATGCGCCCACATCCATATTGGCACTTAGCATGATTACTTGGGCGCTCACGGGCATGTTAGGGCGCATTGATCCGTCGAATCCGCTTAATTGGGTGGCTGGTGTGGCGCTCGTTGTGGCGATGGGCGGTCTGATGGCTGTCGGGGTGTTTCTTATGCAGGGCGCTTTAAGGCTCTTTGTAGGAGGCGGTATAGCAGGCAGTCTGGCGTTCGGTGTAACGGGCGTTGTGGTGGGCGTTGTAGTGTTTGTAATGGTGGGCGTTGGGGCGTCCTTTGTCGCATTTTCGATCGCATTTTCGATCGTGTTCACTATAGCACTCGTTGTAGCACTCGTTGTGGCGGGCTTTGTGGCGAGCTTTGTGACGGGCTTTTTGCTGTTCGTTATGGCGGGCGGTACGGCGTTCGGTGTGTCGTTCGGTGTAGCGGGCATTGGGGCATTTATTATGCAATTCGCTGTGATGGTTATTATGAGTGCTGGTATAATAAACCGTCTCCAATCCGGTAACCTCACCCCCGCATGGTGGCAAGTCGCCCTCGGACTCCTCGCGCCGCTCAGCTATGCTGTCCTCATCGCCCAATACTGGTTCGGCGTGTCCCTGCCCTAACCCCCATCGACCTTGAGCCAAACGCGCTACAATTAGCTTTTTCGCAACCTTGAAGGGGCAGCCTGCTATGTCCATTGTCGCGTTGGGTGAACTGCTGATCGATTTCGTCGCGCTCGAAAGCGGCGTCACGGTGGGCGCAGCGTCAGGTTTTGAGAAGAAGCCGGGCGGCGCGCCCGCCAATGTCGCGGTGGCTGCCGCCAAGCTCGGACAGCCGAGCGCGTTTCTCGGTCAAGTCGGGGATGATCCGTTCGGGCGCTATCTGGCTGATGTGCTGCGCGCGGAAGGCGTCGATGTGCGCGGATTACGCTTCCACGTCGGAGCGCGCACGGCGTTAGCGTTCGTAGCGCTGGCGGCGGATGGCGAACGC
>JBGSRB010000580.1:0-2412 GCA_041737735.1 Anaerolineae bacterium
CGCTGACCGTGGGCGAACATGCCCGCGCGTTTCCCCTGCTGCGCTTGCCCTACGGCGCGCCAGCGGACGAGTATGCGCTGTATCTGCGCCTGTATACCGAAAGCGATCTCACGGGTTTGACACCGCAAAGCGGATCAACCAGCGGGCGCGATCTGCTGATCGGCACGTGGACAACATCCAACGCCGATTGGTCGGAGTCGAGTCGCAGCACCGACTTGCCGCACACGCTCGATCTCACGTTCACGCGCGATCTTACGCTGGCGGCGCACGATCTGCCGCGCGTGAACGCTGACGCGCCCCTGCCCACGCTTGCCAACGGCGACATGATCCGCGCCACATTCCTGTGGACGGGGCAGGGTATCACGCCTGATCTGACGCTGACCACCGCCGATGGCACAACCTGGACAAGTACGGGCGGACAGCCAATCAACGGGGCGCGGCTCGATTGGCGCGTGTTAGCCGTTCCAGCCGACGCGCCCACAGGCGAGATCGCGTTGAGCGTCGGCGCTTGGCTGACGTTGGCACGCTGGCAGGTCGAAACGCTGCCCCTGATCACGGATGCGCCGCTGTTTGATCACGCGCTCAACGCCGACTATCCGCAGATCGGCGCGCTGGTCGGCGCGAACGTGACCGATGCACTTCATGTCGAGTTGATCTGGCGCGCCGATGCCGCCAGCGCCACCGCGTACACCGTGTTCGTCCAGTTGATCGATGCTGACGGGCAGGTGATCGCGCAAAGCGATGCACTGCCCGCGCAGGGATCGCGCCCGACAACGGGTTGGCGCGCGGGCGAATACATCCTTGACGCGCACACGCTGACGCCCAACGCGCGTTATTCCGACGCAGCAGCAGCCAACGCCACCTTGATCGGGGGCTTATACGACGCCAGCACCAACACCCGCCTGACGTTGACCAGCGGCGTGGATCACACTGTGATCGCGGTCTGCCCGTGCTGATCGTCGGCTTTTTCGCTGCTGAATGTCACTTCTGAAGCGCCGTCGCGCCCTCTACACTGAAAATTAGGATGCTTACTATTTTTTGAGAGAGGGTTAATCATGGGTGATTTTCCGAAGATTCACACCGTGACCGGTAAGTTCATGTTGCTGCCGCGCGATCATGTTCACGCTTACATCGTCGAAACCGAACACGCGGTGATCGTGATCGACACCACGTTGGCGCTTTCCAGCGCGGCTGATCTGCGCCGCCTTGCCGACGCCACAAGTAAGCCGATTGAAGCCGTGCTGCTCACACACGGGCATCCCGATCACTACACGGGTTTGGTGCAATTTGCCGATGTGCCGTGTCTGGCGTCGTGGGGCTGCCGCGAGTTCGCCCGCCGTGAGGACATCGCTAAAGCCGCCACCGCGAAGATGTATCTGGGCGCTGAATATCCCGATGAGCGCGCCTTCCCCAACGAACTGATCAAGGATGGGCAAACCTTCACCTTCGGCGGCGTAAACTTCACCTTTACCGATCTGGGACCCGGCGAATCAGACAGCGACGGCATGTGGTCGTTCGAGAAAGACGGCACGCGCGTGGCGTTCGTCGGTGATGCGGTCGCCAACCGCGCGCACTGTTTCTTCCGCGATGGACACACCAGCGCGTGGTTACGCATTCTGGATCGGCTGGAACGCGAATTTGATACCAACACCCTGCTGTACATTGGGCATGGGGCGACGCCTTCTACCACCGAAGCAATCCAGTGGCAGCGCGGCTACATTCAAACCTATATCGCCGCCATGCACGCGCTAGAAGACAAAAGCATTCCCGTCAGCCGCGCACAGCAGGAACAGATCATCGCAGCGATGCAGCGTTATCTGCCCGGTGATGCGACGTTGTTCCTGCTCGATTACGAAATGGATGTGTTCATGGCGCAGTTTTTCGGCGCAGCGAACGCAGCAGCGCACCCCGAACCCGCCCGATAATATGCCTCATGTGCGCTTGGACATAAGTGCCATGGGCTGTGTCCAAGCGCAAACCGTTGAATCGACCTTCGCACTATCTTTTCGCCTGAAAGGTGCTAGATTCGTCTACATTCACGGATACACCACCTCAACACAACGAGACGCACCCAACTATGAAGCGACAGACCGCCTCACGCGGGAATCGGTATTTACTGGGGCTAGGCACAGGCTACGGCTACAACATCATCAGCATTTTGGTCGGCTTCTGGTTGACGCCGTTCATCCTCAGCATCATCACACGCGAAGAAATGGGTGTCGTCTCGCTGGCATCCAGCGTCATTGCTTGGGGAACGATTGTCTACATCGGCGCGCCAGCAGCGCTCAATTTGCAGCTTTCGCGCCAAGCGGAACACCCCGACATTGACCAGATCAGTCGCTTGCTTAGCACGGGCTTGCTGGTGCAGATCATACTCAGCCTGCTGGTGCTGGCTGTCGGCTTGCTTGTCAG
>JBGSRB010000027.1:0-16139 GCA_041737735.1 Anaerolineae bacterium
GCTGGATGCAGGCATTCCGACGTTCCTGATTGACCGCGAGATCAACGTGACAGGCGTCGCGGTGGCGCAAATCGTGTCCGACAATTATCAAGGCGCGACATTGGGCGCGGAAGAATTTGTGCGCTTGATGGGCGAAGAAGGTGAATACGTCGAACTGTTGGGACGCGAGACCGACACCAACGCTGCGATCCGTTCACAGGGTTACAACGACGTGATCGGGCAGTACCCCGACATGATGCGCGTGGCGGTTCAGTCGGCTAACTGGTCACAGACCGAAGCGTTCGACGTGATGCAGACGATCATTCAGGCGAACCCGAACATCAAGGGCGTCATCAGCGGTAACGACACGATGGCGTTAGGCGCAGCGGCAGCCCTGCAAGCAGCAGGCATGACCGATGTGATCGTGGTTGGCTTTGACGGCAGCCCCGACGTGATGGAAGCCATCCGTCAGGGGACGATCCATGCAACCGTGCTGCAACCTGCCGCGTACATCTCCGAATTGGCGGTTGAACAGGCGAGCGTCTACGTTCAAACAGGTGTCGCGCCGGATCAAGAAAAGCAGTCCGTCCCGTGCGAATTGATCACCCCGGAAAACGTGGACGAATACGGTGTGTTCGCCCGCTTGAACTAACACGCACCCTCACCTACCCTCTACCCCTCCCTGAATTCAGGGAGGGGAACAAGCAAAAGCGATTTTTGTCTCCCCCTCTAGTCGTTTACGTGCTAGAGGGGGAACGGGGTAGGTGAGGGATGTATGTCAACAGACCTAAATTAAAACCACACCGGCTGACCTACTTAATATGTGCTTAAACATCTTTTTCCAAGTCGTTTACAGACTCCGGGTGGATCGAGAATGGTCATGGACGAACGCGAACTCAAGCTGAAATCGATCAGCTATCGCAAGACAATTTTAGAGATTATCAAACACGCGGGCGCAGGGCATACGGGCGGCAGTCTTTCCTGTGTCGATATTTTGAACGTGCTTTACAACCATGTGCTGAACGTCACACCGGAAAATTTCGATGATCCGAATCATGACCGTTATGTGCAAAGCAAAGGGCATTCCGTCGAGGCATTGTATACCGTGCTTGCCGATAAAGGCTTTTACCCCAGAGACGACCTGTACACGTTGAACCGCTATGGTTCACACTTCATCGGTCATCCCACGCGCAAGATTCCCGGCATTGAGCAGAACACGGGCGCGTTGGGGCATGGGCTGTCGATCGCGGTGGGCATGGCGCTTGCCGGAAAGAAAGATCGCCGCGCTTACCGTGTGGTCACGCTGTTGGGCGATGGCGAACTGGCAGAGGGATCAAGCTGGGAAGCGTTGATGACGGCGGCGCATTATCAACTAGACAACCTGACGGTCATCATTGACCGGAATGAGTATCAGATCACCGGACGCACGGAAGACGTCAACGGCTTAGAACCGCTTGCAGACAAGTTTGTCGCGTTTGGCTGTGCGGTGGTGGAGTGCGATGGCAACGACATTCACGCCTTGATGCAGACGTTTGATCATCTGCCCTTTGCGGTGGGCAAACCGAATTTGATCCTCGCGCATACGGTCAAAGGCAAAGGGATCAGCTTTATGGAAGCGGGATCAAAATGGCATCATCGGGTGCCGAACGACAGCGAATATGCACAGGCAATCGCCGAACTCAATCAAGCGGAGGCGACGAGCTAATGGACGTAGGCAGACCGAATCTTGAGGAATTCGCGGATACACTGATCGAATTAGCGCGGCTTGACCCGAATATACTCGCTGTGACCAGTGACTCGCGGGGATCAGCCAAGCTGACCCAATTTGGCGAACTTCTGCCCGATCAGATCATCGAAGTGGGCATTGCCGAGCAAAATCTCATCGGCATTGCGGCGGGTTTAAGCTCGGCTGGAAAGCACGTCTTTGCCGTGTCACCCGCGTGTTTTCTCACCGCGCGGTCACTGGAACAGATCAAGAATGATGTGGCGTATTCCGATCAACGGGTGAAAGTGATCGGGATCAGCGCGGGCGTCAGCTATGGGGCGCTCGGCACAACCCATCACTCGCTGCACGATTACGCGGCGCTGCGGGCGATCAATAATATTGATATTGTCGCTCCGGCGGATAATTTCGAGACGCGGGAAGTGATTCGCGCCGCGATCAAGCACCCGCGCCCGTTGTATATTCGCTTCGGCAAACGCGCCATGCCGCACCTTCACGCGGCGGGGACGCCCTTCGCCATCGGCAAGGCGATCACCGTAAAAGCGGGGACGGATGTCACGTTCATCGCCCTTGGCGAACCGCTTGCTCAAGCCGTTCTTGCGACGGAACGTCTCGCCAGTGAGGGCATTTCAGCGGGCGTGATCAGTATGCACACGCTCAAGCCGTTTGACAGCGATGCACTGCTCAATGCGGCGGCACATTCCCGCGCAATCATCACCGTCGAAGAACACAGCGTTTATGGTGGATTAGGCGAACGCTGTGCGTCGATCTTGATGGAGCAGCGAATCTCGATCCCGTTTAAGATCGTGGGCTTCCCCGATGAATACA
Organism: Anaerolineae bacterium; assembly: GCA_041737735.1. Taxonomy (GTDB): domain Bacteria; phylum Chloroflexota; class Anaerolineae; order Aggregatilineales; family Phototrophicaceae; genus Flexifilum. Next base: position 2,531 of record JBGSRB010000027.1, read on the forward strand.
TGGTTACAGGCAGCCAGCTTGAGGTTTTCACCCATTACGGCATATCGGCTGAAGGCTTGGCGGCTACTGCTCACACGTTGTTGCAGGCGGAGCTAACCTGATGAGCGTCATCCTCGCTCTTGATCAAAGTACGTCCGCGACCAAAGCACTGTTGTTCGATCTACAGGGCAATCTGCTGGATCGTTCCTCGCTGGAACACAAGCAGCATTACCCGAAGCCGGGCTGGGTGGAACACGACGCGGAAGAAATCTACACCAACACGATTGAGGTGATCCGCACGCTGTTGGCGCGGCACGACAATCTGCGTGCTGATGTGCTGTGCCTGAGCATCACCAATCAGCGCGAAACGTTGGTCGTGTTTGAACGTGGGACGGGCAAGCCGCTTTATCATGCGATTGTGTGGCAGTGCCGACGCGGTGAACCGATCTGCGATCATCTCCTCAAGGCGGGCTACGGGGATGATGTGCGGCGCATCACCGGGCTGCGCATCGATACCTATTTTCCGGCGTCCAAGATCACCTGGCTGCTGGAAAACGAACCGGCGATCAAGCACAAACTGGAGTCAGGTGCGGCGTTGATCGGCACAATTGACACCTATCTGATCTACCGCCTTACGCATGGGGCGGTCTTTGCGACCGATCACACCAACGCCAGCCGCACCCTCTTGTTCGACATTAGCAAACTCGCATGGGATGATCAGTTATGCGCCCTGTTCGGCGTGCCGCATCGCGCCCTAGCCGATGTGCGCGACAGTAACGCGACCTTTGGCGAAACGACCGTTGAAGGTGTGCTGGCAAAGCCGATCCCGATTTGCGGCGTGATGGGCGACTCGCAAGCCGCGCTGTTCGCGGAACACTGTTTCACGCCGGGCATGGCGAAGATCACGTTTGGCACAGGATCATCGGTGCTGCTGAATATTGGCGATCAGCTGCGCTTGTCGGAAACGGGCGGCGTCACCACGATTGGCTGGCGGATGAATGGCACGACCATCTACGCTTTCGAGGGGATCATCAATTTCACGGGTGGAACCATCGCCTGGTTGCGCGATCAACTCGAATTGATCCGCGATCCCCATGAAACCGAAGCCTTGGCTGAATCCGTTCCTGATAACGGCGGCGTGTACCTGATTCCTGCATTTGTCGGTTTAAGTGCGCCCTACTGGAAGCCGAACGCCAAAGCTGCCATCGTCGGTCTGACTCCCTCCGCGACTCGCGCTCATGTCGTCCGCGCTGCGCTGGAGTCGATTGCCTACCAAGTGAAAGATGTGCTTGACCTGATGTGCGCCCAAGCCGAAATCGAGATGCGGCAGGTACAGGGCGACGGCGGCATGGTCAGCAACCATTTCCTGATGCAGTTCGTCGCCGATGTGACGCGCCTCAAGGTGCGTGCCGCCACCCTGCCCGAATTGTCACCGTTGGGCGCGGCGCTTGCCGGGATGTTGGGCATGAAGGTTTATCAATCATTAGCTGACCTCGATGCACTTCCGCACAACTTTACCGAATATGTTCCCGATGCCGATGCTGACCGCTTTGCTGCTGCTTATGCGGGCTGGCAGTCGGCAGTCATGCAAGTGTTGATTTAGATCACGAGAGAGCAGGTTACTTCGATGAACATGAATAGAAAAATGACCTTAGGCATCATCATTGGCAACCGTGATTTCTTCCCCGACGGGCTGATCACGGAAGGACGGCGCGATATTCTCGATGTGCTGGCGGAACTCGATATTGACGCCGTGATCCTCGATGAGGATGCGACTAAACTCGGCGCCGTAGAAACGTGGGAACATGCCAAACGCTGCGCCGAGTTATTCCGGCACAACGCGGATCGTATTGACGGGATTCTGGTGTCATTGCCTAACTTCGGGGATGAAAAAGGCGTTGCCGACACGATCAAGCTGTCGCGCCTAGACGTGCCGATCCTCGTGCAAGCCTACCCCGACAACCTCGATCAATTTAACGTCGAGCGGCGGCGCGATGCCTTCTGCGGCAAGATTTCGGTCTGCAACAATCTATATCAATACGGCTTCAATTTCAGCGTCACCGAACTGCACACGGTTCACCCCAAAACCGACTCGTTCAAGCGGGATTTACAAAAGTTTCTGGGTGTATGCCGCGTGGTCAAAGGGATTCGCAACGCCCGCTTTGGCGCGATTGGCGCTCGCCCAAATGCGTTCAATACCACGCGCTATAGCGAAAAACTGCTGCAAGCCTTCGGCATGACGGTCAGCACGCTTGACCTCTCCGAAGTGTTCAACCGTGCCAACAAGCTTGTAGACAGTGACACGCGCGTGACAAGTGTCTTGGAGCGCATCGGCTCGTATGTGCAAACGGGCAAAATTCCCCCTGCTGCTATTGTCAAACAGGCGAAATTGGGTGTGGTGATCGATGAGTGGATGAGCGCGAATGATCTGGATGCGACGGCGATCCAATGCTGGACCTCGCTGCAACAAAATTACGGCGTCAACGTGTGTACGCTGATGAGCATGATGAGCCAAGCGCTGATGCCGAGCGCGTGCGAAGTTGATATTACAGGCGTGGCGTCGATGTACGCCCTGCAAATGGCAAGCAACACCCCAAGCGCGCTGGTCGATTGGAACAACAACTATGGCGATGACCCCGATAAATGCGTGCTGTTCCACTGCGGCAACTGGGCAGAAGTGTTTCTAGGCGAGACGATGGAAATGTCGAATGCGCCGATTTTAGGTTCGACGCTCGGCATCGAAAACACTTATGGCACGGTCGTGGGTCGAACCCCGGCGGGTCCCTTCAGCTACGCCCGCATCACCACGGATGATCGGCACGGGGTGATCAAAGCCTATGTGGGCGATGGTGAATTTATCAACGATCCGTTGGATACGTTCGGCAGCCGGGCAGTGGTTGTCGTGCCGGGGTTACAAAAATTGATGAAGCACGTGTGCAAAAATGGCTTTGAACATCATGCTGCGATGAATGCGTCCTACGCGGCGGCAACGCTGGCAGAAGCGTTTACAACCTATTTCGGTTGGGAAACTTATCACCACTTGGGTTAAAATAGCGGGATAATCAGTCTTCGCCCGATCCGTAGTGGCACTTGCCAGTAGAAAAACGATGCTCAACCGACAGGAACTCCGTCTGATCGCCAAAGTTGCCCGCATGTATTACGAGCTGGACTTGGGGCAGACGGACATCGCACAACAGCTTGATCTGTCGCAAGCGACAGTCTCGCGTCTGCTTAAGCGGGCGATGAATGAACGAATCGTGCAAATTTCGGTCAATCTACCGCCGGGCTTTGACGCGGAACTTGAAGACGCCGTCCAAGCTGCCTATGGCTTGAAAGAAGTGATCGTTGTCGATGCCGGGTCGGACGACGATGATGAGCTTGTGCAGCGGGCATTAGGCACGGCAGCGGCGTTTTACGTGCAAAACACAATCAAAGCGCAAGGGGTGATCGGCTTATCCTCCTGGAGCGCCACCTTGCTGGCGATGGTGGACGCCATGCGCCCGTTTCCACGTTCGGTCGACGCGCAAATCGTGCAAATTCTCGGTGGTATGGGCAATCCTAACGCCGAAGTTCACGCCAACCGTCTGACCGAACGGTTTGCGCGTCTGGTGCATGGGCGACCTGTTTTTCTGCCTGCGCCCGGTGTCGTCGGGTCTGCGGAAATGGCACAGGTCACGTCGCAGGATGTGTTTGTGCGCGAGGCGCTGGCGCTGTTCGATCACATCACGCTGGCGTTAGTGGGCATTGGCACGGTTGAACCCTCGAAACTGCTTGCCAGCAGCGGCAATCGATTTTCTGCCGATGAACTTGACCATTTACGCGAAGTGGGCGCGGTGGGCGATATTTGTCTGCGCTTCTTTGACCGTGACGGTGTGCCGGTCGTGAATGCGCTGGACAACCGCGTGATCGGCATTTCGCTCGAACAGCTTCACCATATCAAGCGTTCAGTGGGGATTGCAGGCGGGCTGCGTAAATATTCCGCCATTCGCGGCGCCTTATTGGGCAAATGGATCAACATCCTCATCACTGACCGCACCGTTGCGGAAAAACTGATCGCTGATGTGTAGTCAGGCAAAATGCGCTTAAGCGATCAGCGTCATGCTAGGGATTGCAAACGCCCAAAGCTTGCCGAAGTTTCCATCTCATCAACATAGACATCGCGCCGAGCAGCAGTAACGATTACTGTGATCGGTACAGCGTTTGTTCCGCCGGTTTTTGGGGTGGTATTTGCCCAGCTTGGAAATTATAATTTCACTTTAGGGCTGGGTATTTTACTGACTGACCCTGAGCAAACCCACTCAATCACCTCAATCGTGATGCTATCTGTATTCAGTTGGAGCTTAAGGAAATGATGGTTCGCGCGGTTTAACCTAGAGCTTTGTTCCGTACTTGGCTGCGAACAAGTCGCCCGTGCGTCAGCATTTTTTCCCATTCAACCGAATTCAAAGGATGTATTCACGATGCAAATTGCTACCCCTATCCATTCAGATGAACAACTGCGCCAACAAGTGATCCGCCGCCGGACGTTTGCGATCATTTCGCACCCCGATGCTGGCAAAACCACGTTGACCGAAAAACTTTTGTTGTATTCCGGTGCTGTTGACCAAGCCGGAGCCGTGCGGGCGCGGAAAAATCAACGCAGCGCGACTTCCGATTGGATGGCGATGGAACAGCAGCGTGGTATTTCGATCACCTCAACCGCACTCCAGTTTGAGTATAAGAGCCACATTTTTAACCTGCTGGATACGCCCGGTCACCAAGATTTCAGCGAGGACACCTTTCGCACGCTGATGGCAGCGGACAGCGCGGTGATGGTGCTGGACGTTGCCAAGGGCATCGAGCCGCAGACGAAAAAGCTGTTTGAAGTCTGCCGCCAGCGTAATCTACCGATTCTGACCTTCATCAACAAAATGGATCGCCCCGGACGCGAGCCGTTAGAGCTGCTGGACGAAATCGAGCGCGTCTTGAATCTTCCGGTTGCGCCCATGAACTGGCCCATCGGCAGCGGTGCCGAATTTCAAGGGGTCTATGACCTGCAAAATCAGCATGTGTTGCTGTTTGAGCGCACAACGGGCGGCAGATTTCGCGCCCCGGTGCAGGTGACCGATCTCTATGATCCGCTGCTGTCACAACTGGTCGGTGAACACGCTTGTCGTCAGCTTCGCGATGAAGCCGAACTTTTGGCGGGCGCGGGTGTTTCGTTTGCTGCTGAGCAATTTCTCAGTGGTGAGTTAAGCCCTGTGTTTTTTGGCAGCGCCTTGAATAACTTTGGTGTCGAGCCATTTTTGGAAGCGCTGATTGCGCTTGCCCCATCGCCGCGTGCCCGTGCGAGCAGCAAGGGCTTGATTGAGCCAACTGATACGTCATTCAGCGGATTTGTGTTTAAGATTCAGGCGAACATGGATCCGCAACACCGGGACAGTATGGCGTTTCTGCGTGTCTGCTCAGGACGCTTTGAGAAAGATATGCTGGTTCATCACCCCCGACTGGGACGCAAAATTCGCATGTCGCGTCCGCATCGTCTGTTTGCGCGGGATCGAGAGACCCTCGAAGAAGCCTATCCCGGCGATGTGATCGGGCTGAGCAACCCTGGTCTGTTTAACATTGGCGACACGGTAACAGCCGGTGAGGTGTTTGAGTACGCATCCATTCCCCCATTCCAACCGGAACACTTCGCTATCTTGCGGAATGGCTCGATTGAGAAGTACAAGCAGTTCAACAAAGGCTTGCAGCAGCTTCAGGACGAAGGCGTGATCCAAGTGTTGTACGTCACCGAGCAGGCACGGCGCGAACCGATACTGGCGGCGGTGGGTCAACTTCAGTTCGATGTGGTCATCGCGCGTCTGCTGGCGGAATACAACGTTGAAGCGTCCGTCGAGCATCTTGCCTATACCAGTGCGCGCTGGTTAGTAGGTGCCGAGGCGGACATCAAGAGTATGTATCATCCGCGCGCGCGCGATCAGCAAAATCGAGCGGTGGTGTTGTTTACGTCGGAATGGGAAATGAAGTATTTAACCGACAAGCACCCGCAGATTCAGTTTTGCACCATTACCGAAGTGGCAACTAAAGCCTAATTATCTTGACCGACATGACGTGTACATCGGCAACGCAAGCGCGTTAAACGACTCATAAGTTAGGCAGCAAGGTCAATTTAGAGCCAACTTGCTGCCTAATCCGCCCCATTTATTACAACCTTCCTTTCATTTTCCTCTTATCTGTTTCAAGCGTCGCGCTTAGATTCGCTTGCTATATTTCATTCTGCATTTCCAAAGTTTATCGAACAGCAAATAACGAGGAGCAAAGTATGCGTAGATTTAGCTTATGGATCCTTTTGTCGTTGGTGTTGATGGCGTTGGCACTTCCCATCGCAGCTCAGGAAGCTACTGAAGAACCTACCGCGGAAGTTACGCCCGAAGTGATGGAAGAGGCGACAGCCAATGCCTACCTGCGTGTGGCACACTTCGCGCCGGACGCGCCTGAAGTTGCGGTGTTTATTGATGGTGAACCCAGTGCGATTCAAACGCTCAGCTTTCCTGAAGCGAGTGGCTGGGTTGAAGTTCCCGCTGGAACGTACAGCGTCGCGGTCGTGCCGGTCGGCAGCGACATTGCGGACGCCGCGATTGGGCCCGTCAGCCTGACCTTCGCTGCTAACACGTGGACGACGGTCGCCGCTGTGGGTTTGCTGGCAGATGGCAGCCTAGACGCTGCCGTTTACACTGAGGATTACTTGTCACTCTTAGACAGTGATAGCGCCCGTGTGACGGTTTTCCATGCGATTCCCGGCGCACCGGCTGTTGATGTGCGCTTAGCTGATGGCACCGTGTTGGTGGAAAACCTTGCCTACACGTCGAGCGCGACCCTTGATGTGCCTGCTGGTGCTTATGATTTACAAGTGGTTGCCACGGGTACGGATACAGTGCTGCTGGACTTGGGTGGCACGGAAGTTGTCGGTAATAATTTCACCCTGCTCGCCGCCGTGGGAACGTCTGACGCACCCGCAATCTACGCTGAGTCGGTTGAATACCCCCGCGTCGAGCCGCTCATCCGCGCCGCGCTGGATCGGACTGGAACCGGAACAATTCTTGAAGTCGCCAGCTCGGATGGTCGTTTTACCACGCTCGTGAATGTGATTGAACTCACGGGCTTGACGACCACGCTGAACAGCGCAGGTCCTTTCACAGTGTTTGCGCCCACGGATGCGGCATTTGACGCCTTGGGCGAGGAAACCATCAACGCGCTGATTGGCGATCCGGCTACCCTGCAAAGCATTCTGCTTTATCATGTGGTTTCGGGGAGCGTGACTGCCAGCGAAGTTGTTGAGCTGACCAGCGCCACAACCGTGAATGGCGCGCCCATCAGCATCAGCGTCATTGATGGTAACGTCTTCTTGAACGATACAGTTCAGGTGATTTTGACGGATGTGTTTGCCTCGAACGGTGTCATCCACGTGATCGATGCCGTGCTGCTGCCGCCGGCATAAGCATCCGGCACACATGACCAGAACTTAAGCATTTAACCAACAGGGGACTCACGTTTGAGTCCCCTGTTGATTCAGGCTGTTGTGCGTTTCAGCGCGCGTCGTTTTTTGCTTCGGTTGGTACTTTAAGCAGCTTGCGGCACGGGATGATGCAGCAGGTCACTGACATTCAGAGGTGAGTTGGTTAACCCTAGCGTCATTGCCGTGAGCAGTACCCCTGCAAGCATACGCAGTAATCAACATTCGATAACACACGTTAGATTTGCTAGACTCTCCCCTTATTATTCAACAATTACACACCAGAATTCAGCTCAGCTGGAGGTATTCGAAAAATGGAGCCGTACCCCAATGGAATCAAACCCGAGTCGTGGCTCGTCTCAGCCGGACGCGCTTCTGAACCCGGCGCTCCACTGAACGTACCGCTGATCCCGGCATCGAACTTCATCATCGGCAACGGGCGTGAGTATTCGCGTAATGATGGCACGCCGACGTGGGAAGCACTCGAAGAAGTCGTCGGCGGGCTTGAGTCGGGTAAATCCGTGGCATTCGCCTCCGGCATGGCGGCTATTGCCGCCGTGTTTGATCAACTCGCGGTTGGTTCGCTTGTAGTGCTGCCCGATGATTGCTATCAAGGGGTCGCAAGTCTAGCCGCTGCGGGTGCTGAAAAAGGGCGTTGGACGGTGCAGCGCTTGCCAATGGATGAGACAGAAGCGTGGATGCGCGCGTGCGCCAGCGCTGACCTGATTTGGCTTGAGTCACCCTCCAACCCGTTGCTTACGGTCGCGGATTTAGAGGCGATCTGTGCAGCACCACGCAAGCTCGGTGCAATTGTCGCCGTCGATAGCACCTTCGCCACGCCTTTGAATCAGCAACCGCTCGCCTTCGGTGCCACAGTCGCGCTGCAATCGGCAACCAAGTTCATCGGCGGACACTCCGACCTGTTAGCCGGGATTGCCACGACGCGCGACGATGCCCTCTGGCACGCCCTTCAAACATCGCGTGCGTTGACGGGCGCGACGCCGGGAACGCTCGAAGCTTTTCTTGCCGTGCGCGGCGCTCGAACGCTCGCGCTGCGCTTGCAACGGGCGCAGCAGACTGCCATGATGCTCGCGGAGCGGCTGGAGCAGCACCCGCTGGTCACGCTTGTCCGCTACCCCGGCTTGCCCTCCCATCCAACCCATGGGACTGCCAAGCGCGTCCTCAAGGGCTTCGGCACCATCATTTCGTTCGATTTGCGTGGTGGGGCTGAGTTTGCAGATGCTGTCTGCCGAAACGTCAAGCTCATTCGCCATGCCACTAGTCTCGGCGCCGTGGAATCCACGATGGAACGACGCGCAGCGATCCCGGGACAGGAACACCTTCCCCCTTCGCTGTTACGCTTCAGTGTGGGCATCGAAGATGCTGACGATCTCTGGGCTGATCTCGACTCGGCGGTGCGCGCTGCTGCACCGTAACTCGGTTGACAACTCCCCCGTTAGCTTACGCTTGCCGCAGACAACCTGCGAAGGCGTTAGTTAGGGGGTGGAGTTGTGGTTGGCTCATCTCTGACCACGACCCCAAATTCCATAACTGTTCCAGTTGCTGATTGGTTTGCGTTGCGTCAGTCACACGCAATTTCCCGATCCATGGATAGGCACTTCAAAGTGCCTACTTGTGACCCAAATTGTAGCCTGTTAGATTGGACACAAGGACGTGTCACTAGTGCAAGCATACACAATTCGAATCTGGAGTTGCAACGAACATGAGTACAACCATTGATATATTCAGCAAAAAGCGTGTCTTGATAGTCGCATCAAACCCAACGATATCGGAGCAGACTGGTTGGCCCATCGGCATGTGGATCGCTGAACTAAGCCATCCCTACTGGGAATTTGTGGAGCATGGCTATGAAGTGACCATCGCCAGCCCGCAAGGTGGCAAGCTGGAACTGGATAGCTGGAGTAATCCCCACGATGACAGTGGTTACAGTGCTGATGATCTTATCAGCGCGGGCTTTCTGGCAATGCCGCAAACCAACGCCCTGATCGAGAACACACCCAAATTGTCCGACCTGAATCCGGCGGATTTCGATGTCCTGTTTCTCGTCGGCGGGCAAGCGCCTATGTATACCTTCTATCAAGACGCGCATCTGCATCAGTTCGTCGTCGATTTCTACGAAGCGGGCAAGATCGTTGCGGTTGTTTGTCATGCGACCTGTATTTTGCTGAAAACTCGGTTAAGTAATAACGATCTGCTGGTGAAGGGCAAAACATGGACAGGCTTTGCCAATTCGGAAGAGCAATACGCGGATAACTTCGTCGGACAGCGGATTCAGCCCTTCTGGATCGAAGATGAGGCGAAAAAGCTGCCTGATACGAACTTTATTGTTGCCGGACAATTTCGCGCTCACGCCTTTCGGGATGGCAACCTGATTACCGGTCAACAACAGTATTCCGGTGCAGCAGCAGCCAAGCTCGTCATTGAAGCACTCGGTCAATAACAAGACACACTCCACCCACTGGGGAACAAAAACTGACTGCTTTTTTACCTCCTTCGCATATCAGCTGCGGCAAGCCCAAGCGAACGGGGGGCTTGCTGGCAGAGGCGATCAGTTTTTGCACGCTGCCGCCAGACCCTAATTTTCAGCTATGCCAGAGGGTTTGCCTCCTTGTAGGGTTCAAACCCTCTGGCAAGAAATGGTGAATAAGCGATGATTCTGAAAAGACAACTTAATCTTCGAAAAGCTGTCCCCTACGTGCGTTATGAACTGACGCTCGGAGCGCTGACCGCAGCGGCGGTGTATGCTGGCTATGAACTGGCGCACATTGAGCGCATCGCTATTCCCAACCTGCTGCCCGCTGTTCTCGGCACGGCACTGGCGATCTTTCTGGGGTTTCGCAACAGTGCCGCCTATGCGCGTTGGGGCGAAGCAGCCCAATTGTGGGCATCCATTGCTAACTACAGCCGTATTTTCGCCCGGCTGATCATGACTTTCGTTGAGGCACACAACCACACGCCGCAATATGACGCCGAGCAGGCGAAAGCCTATCATAGGGAGATGATCTACCGCCATCTAGCGTGGGTGAACGCGCTGCGCTTGCAGCTTCGCGGTCAATCCAACTGGGAAGTGGTGCGCTCCTTCCTGACGGACTCCGATTGGCAACGGGTCGCCAGCAAGCAGAACAAACCGACAGCGCTGTTGTTGATGCAGGGACATCGCATCTACGACGGGATGCGTAACAGTACGCTTCAGGGCTTCGACAGCTTTCAGCTTGAGGGCTGTCTCGCGCAGCTATCGGCGTATCAGGCGCAGTGCGAACGCATTAAAGCCATCCCCATTCCCCGCCAGTATACATTTTTCACACGGCTGTTTGTGTGGGTGTTCATCGTGCTGATCCCCTTTAGTTTTATTCAGACCTTCGCCAATGCAGATATGGCATGGTTCATCATCCCGGTGACGTTGCTGCTCGCCTTTGTGTTTGGCATCGTGGAGCGCACTGGCGCGGTCAATGAAGAACCGTTCGAGAACCGCATAACCGATATTCCGATGTCGGCGTACTGTGTGGACATCGAACGCGATCTACGCGAGATGCTGGACGAAACGGTTTTACCCGATAAGCTTCAGCCACAGAACGGCTATCTTTTCTAAAAAAATCGGCATCATGCAGATTGGGTTGTAGCCGATTTAGTGGAGGATTTGCAGTGAGAACAATCAGGGTTGCTGACAGGCTTGTATATACCAACGGATGCGTCGCAAGACTCCGGTTACTTTGGCTTTCGCTTACTCATCCACTGATCCACCAGCGGGGTTAACCAGACAATCATTGGTGCTGTTTCCAGTTGTGAACGGCGGCAAGTGCTTCCGGTGTGCCGATCTGCTCCAAGGCGAGGCAAGCTGCATTTTTTAGGGAGCTGTTCTCGCGCTCGTCGCTTAGCACACGACTTAACCCGGGAACCGCATCAACATGTCCCAACTTGCCCAATGCCTTGATACTTCGAACGCGCATCTCAGCGATATCGCCACCAGTCTGTTCAGCATAACCCACCGCGCCGCGCCATTCATTTTGCTGACGCAGCGCGTCCAGTTGAATAGCAAACGGTAATTGATGGGTTTCATAGGCAAGCGTATGCAATAGGGCAGACAATGCGCGTTCATCATTGAGTTCGGTCAGCAAGTCGAGAACACGAAGGGCTGCCCATTCGTCCGTACTCAAGAGGATTTCAGTGAGCAAAGGCATAGAATCCAGGTTTTGCTTGGACACATCAGCGAGCTTTTCTGCCAGCCGACGTACCGGCAAATCGTAACTAGCCGATTGTAGTTCTTCAGCAGCAGCTTTGATTTTCGAATTGATGCTCATGTCCATAGCCAAATATCGAAAGTTCGAAAGGCTTCGTCACCCTCTAGCCAACAGCACCCTCACAATCGGTCCGGTCTTGCTACGTTTACCCACCGCCCACACCAGCGATCAGGTCATGTCTAATCGTTGTGCGTGTCATCATTTTACGCGCCGATGGTGCATGTGACACTTCTTGTACTTTAATCCACTACCACACGGGCAAGGGTCATTACGTCCGGCAGCGTCAAATCGTGCAGCGAGTTCGGCGTCGTTTTGGCGCATATAGTTCATCACATTGGCTGGCGGACGGCGCTGAGCGAGTTCATTAGCCATAAAGCGCATGGTCTCATCAATGTGCGTGAAGAAAGCTTTGTAGCCTGCACACAGATAATTCAAGTGCGGCTCGCCATCCGGCGTGTCAATAAAGCGGTTCTTGGGACACCCACCATTGCAGACAAAGCGCACCTCACAGTCACGACAGTACTGCGGCAGCGTGTCGCGCTTAGCCTGTCCGAATGCCTGCTGTTTGTCACTCACGACAATTTCTGATAGCGGGATATCCAACAGATTACCGACAAAATGCGCCGGTTCAACATAATGATCACAACTGTATACGTCGCCGTTATGCTCCAAAGCGAGGGCTGTGCCGCAGGTCTCCTCGAAGATGCACAAACCGGGACGCCCGCCCGTCCAAGCGGCAAGCGCCACGTCAAAAATCTGGACGAAAATCTGTCCGACATCCCGGCGCACCCACTCGTCAAAGATGGTGATCAAAAAATGTCCGTACTGGTCAGCGCGCACGCTGCGCGCCGTGACGGTGTTACCTTCCTGAAATCCGGTAACATTATCACGCTCAACGATCGGAATAAACTGCATAAACTGGGCTTTGACTTCGTCACGGATAAACCGATAGATTGCCAACGGATGATCAGCATTAGCAGCGTGAACGGTGGTTAGGATGTTAAACTCCACCTCATGTTTTTGCAGCAGGCGGATGCCGCGCAGCACACGCTCGAACGTAGGCTGCCCCCCCTTATCGACCCGATACGCATCGTGAAGCGCTTGCGGCCCGTCCAAGCTGACACCAATGAGGAAATTGTTCTGCTTGAAGAACGCGCACCAGTCATCATCGAGGGTGACAGCATTCGTTTGAAGGCTGTTGTAGATGTGCATTCCGCGCTTTTTGTGCTTCTGTTGGTAGGCAACCGCCAGCTTGTAAAAATCTATGCCCATCAAGGTCGGTTCGCCGCCCTGCCAAGCGAAGGTCACTTCTGGAACCTGCTGCGCCTCAATGTACTGGCGTATGTATTCTTCCAGCAGCGTTTCGCTCATGCGGAAATCGCTGTTCGGGTACAGCCGTTCTTTGCTCAAAAAATAGCAATACTTACAGTCCAGATTGCAAATCGCGCCGCGCGGCTTGGTCATCAAGTGAAAGGCACGAACGGACGGAACAGATTCTGAATGTGTCAAACCCACTGGATTAAACCTATAAAATAATTTTCCGGAAAATCACCCATGCTTAATTTTAGCGCAAAAATATCACCCGCAGGAGGTTGTTCGATGCGTTGTTCCCCTGTGTGCCACAAGGGATGAAACAACTTCGCCCACCAAGCTTAGTATACAAGCAAAGGGCGCAGAACAAGAAAGCGCACCATGTTACACACCGTGCCGCCTTTCTAAGCCCGCATTTTGGATGATGACGCATTCACTGATTGCCCACGAGCAAACCACCCCCTGTCAAACTTACCTCCAAAACCATGACGTGTGTCACTACGGCTTAGCAGCGCTCGGCGTTATCTTATATTCATGTTTTTGAATATAAGCGAGCGATGTATGG
>JBGSRB010000036.1:0-3911 GCA_041737735.1 Anaerolineae bacterium
AATATCGTATTCACGCAGATCAGACGGATAATCCAAAATTTGCGGCAGGCTGCGCGTCTTGTGCGAGTTCGATCCCATGAACACGCACGGCGTGCCGCCCAACGCCGCGAAAATCGACGGGTGATAACGCCCCGACACCAACAGACGCGCATGCGCCAGCACCGCACCACCCGCCACAATCGGCGTATTGTGCGGCACATACGGCACATGGGCGCGTTCCGCCGCCTGACGCAAGAAACTATCGTTGGAAGTCATAACGACGATCACGGGCAAGCCGAGCGTTTTCAACCCGTCGATCAGGTCAGCGAAGACCGCCGCCGAACGCGCCGGATCAGCATCCAAGCGCGCTGAACTGCTGCCGCTGACGCAGATATACGGCGCGGAAAAATCAAGCGTGCCGAACAGCGCGTTAGCTTCCACCCACGGCAGCAGATAATCACCGTTATGCGGTAGATTTGCGCGATCGGCGTAGTAATGTTCCCACGCGAACAACGCATCGGGATAAAAATGCGCGTTGGCTTCCGGCGCCAGCGTTTTCAGCAGCGCCAGTGAATGCTCATCACGGATGCCGACGAAATTTGCCACGCTCAGATATTCGCGCGCTAGATCAGCTAAATGTTGATTGCGCGATCCGTCGGGCGCGTCGCTGACCATGCCATTGATATAAGCAATCGGTTTTCCCTGCTGGCGCGCGAGTTCCATCAACGCGAACAGGTAAAGCAAGCGCTGGCGCGGCGGATCGCCCAAAATCAAGTCGCCTTCGCCGTTGATAACGAGCGCGTCGCACGCATCCACCATGTGCAGCACCTGCGCGAACTGCCGCACGCGCCCGGCATAACGCTTGATATTTTGCGCGCTTGCAACCGGATCAGGCGTGATCAGTACGCGGTTTGTTCCGTATTGTGCGGTCAGATAGCGATACGTGCGATCCAGCACACCCGGCAACCGCCCGATCAGCGTGTTATCGAGCGCGTCCGACAGCGACTTGAAACGGTAGGGCTTGGCGATCCAATCGGCGTAAATCGTGTTCTGAATGGTGAAGCGCGTCGCCAATAACTGCGTCAAACTGATGGCGGTGGCGCGGCAGCCCCAGTTACTTTTCGTGCGGTTATCCCCCGCCAACAGAAGGTTCATGCCGCTCTCACACGCCATGTGCGCCGCAGATAGCGCGCTATCCACAGAAAACGTTGATTAGTTTTGAGCAGCTCGAAAACGGGTTGTCCCGCCCCCAACAACATGATCACCCGCCGCTGCACATCATCGAGTGCCGCGCGCGCCCTCAAACTGAAAAGCCGCGCGCGCTCAGTCAAAGTTAAATCCACATCAACAGCAGGATAGCCATTTTGAGCGGCAAGCGACTGAAAAAACGCGATCTCAACCGGTGGCAAATGCTGCACAAAGCGCCCAACCGCCACATTCGTCACTTGATGATGTGCAACATCACCAAAACCTGTGTTCGCGCTAGGCGAACGCGAAAAACGACCCATCGTCAGCATTTCAGGCAGGAAATCGCACTCGATCACGGCGCACACACGCCGGATAACCGCTTCAGGGTCAGCGGTCAAGTCTTCATAGCGCACCACAATATAGCGATCCGGATATAACGCTTGATAGCGTTGGCCCAACTGCACCGAGCGCTTCCACAAAGCGTATGTTTCCAATATTGCCGCGTTCTCAAACCGCTTCGCCCGTGAAGTGACGACATCGCGCAGGTCGCGAAGCATGTGGATCATCTTCGCACCGGGGTAAGCTGCAAAAATTTGCTCAGTTGCAAATTCATTGAGCGGCGTTTTTAACCCCCAACGTAACCGCCCAACCTGAGTGGCATAGTCGCGCAGCACTGCCGCGACAACGACACCGTGATCGGGTTGTGCGTGCTGCGCCACCTGCGCCACAATCGCCGCACGATCAAGCTGCACGGTCATCTTGCGAATTTTTTTCTGGCGCAGTACACGCTCGGTAATACGTTGGGCAGTCGCGGGGTCGCGCCAATTCTGGAGCAGCGAGTGATGATAGAGCAGCGTCCATAATTTGAGATCATACTCGATGATGGCAATCTGAGGATGTGAGGCAATGATCGCCCGCATCAAAGATGTGCCGCTGCGCCATAAACCACCGATGAAAATTGGCTTTTCAGCCAGAGAACCGGTCGAACTCACGCTAATGGCTCCCCGCTGAACACTGGTTCGCGCACCCACTGCATTTTTGCGCCGATATAACCAATGCGTTTGTTGCCGCGCGGCGAATCAAAGTCGTGCAATTGCAGCGATAACACGTTGTTCAGTGTTTCCATGGAGCCATACCCGCTCAGCAAACTTGCGGTAATCAGCACCGCGCGCGGGGCTAACAAGCCGCCGGGAATCGTCACTGAATACATCGAATGACCCGCAGGCAAGCCGCGTTCGTGGGTGTCGCGCAGATCAGTGAACAAAAATGGCGTGCCGAACGTATCACGCAGCGACATGGTGATGAAGCCATTCGGCTGCGCTTCTTTGAGATGCACGTGCATCCGCACAACAAACGGATGGCTGTAATCATGATCCGCGCCGATGATCTCACCATCCAGCGTGGTCAGCACCACGCCCAGAAATTGTCCGTCCCGTTCAGGATCAAGCGCTTCTTCATAACCGCCGACTAACGTTTCGTCAGCACGCAGATAATCCGCGATCACATCCTCAGTTGCGCCATCCGCGATCACGCGCCCATCACGCAGCAAAATGGCGCGCGGGCAAAGCTGGTTGATCGCGCTCATGTTGTGGCTAACGAACAAGACTGTGCGCCCCTCGTGCGCCACCGACTGCATTTTGCCGATGCACTTCTTCTGAAACTCAGCATCGCCCACCGCCAGCACTTCATCGACCACCATAATCTCAGGGTCGAGATGCGCCGCCACCGCGAAACCCAAGCGCAAGCCCATGCCGCTGGAATAATGCTTCACGGGCGTGTCGATGAATTTTTCGACGCCGGAAAAGGCGATAATCTCATCAAGCTTGCCGTCGATCTCGTGGCGTTTCATGCCCAGAATCGAACCGTTGAGATAAATATTCTCGCGTCCGGTTAATTCCGGGTGAAAGCCTGTACCCACTTCGAGCAGCGCGCCAATGCGCCCATAAATATCAGCGCCGCCGGACGTCGGGTAAGTGATGCGTGACAAAATTTTCAGCAGCGTGCTTTTGCCCGCGCCGTTGCGTCCGATGATGCCCACTACTTCGCCTTGCGCGATCTCAAAGCTGACATCACGCAGCGCCCACATGGCTTGATTACGGTTGAGCAGCGCATTGCGTCCGCCGCTCAGCACCCGCCCGATGCGCCGTGCTGGTGAAAGCAGCGTGGAAGTAATGGTTTCGCCTAAGGTTTGATATGCGGCTTTGGGCGCATCGCTGATGAAATAGCGCTTGCCCAAGCCTTCAACGCGCACTGCATAGTTACTCATCGTGTTTGCTTCACCCGCGCTATACTATGTCTGCGAAGTCACGTTCCATACGGCGGAAGTACAGCATCCCACTGATCAACAGCAGCACAGCCACCAGCGCCGATACCAAGATCGTCGCGCTTGGGGCGGTTTCCGTGCCGAGCAGCGCCCAACGGAAGCCCTCAACCACGCCCGCCATCGGGTTCAGCCCATAAATGGCGCGCAGCGTCGGGTTTTCGATCAGGCTGCTTGGGTAAGCAATCGGCGTGATGAACAACCAGAACTGCGTCAAAAATGGCACCACATAGCGCACATCACGATACAACACGTTCAGCGCCGCCATCCATAAGCCGACACCGAGCGCGGTCACAAACGCCAGCAGCAGAAATACGGGCAACCACAACACATTGATCGTCGGCACGATGCCATAGAACACCATCATGGCGATCAGCACCAGAAATGCCAGCGCGAAATCGACCAGACCGGCGACTAAGCCCGC